>NZ_AQOK01000530.1:0-2946 GCF_000364645.1 Xanthomonas sp. SHU 308
GGCGGATTCGTGCATCGAGCGGGTCTCCTGGGCGATCGACGGTGACAGCCCCGCGTGCGTGGTGCGCACAGGGCCGCCCGAACCCTCGCATGTACCGGGTGAACTGCGGCCGACCCTGGATGGGGAGAACGACTGTCGACGGACAGCGCCGCGCCGCGTTGCCGTCCGCTCAGAACCAGAACCGCAGGCCGGCGACCCAGCGTGTCTCGCGCGCCGCCTCGCCATCGGCGCGGCGCAGGTCGGCGGTGTCGCCGAAGCTGCGCACGTGCTCCACGCCGACATACGGCGCGAACCGGCGCGTGACCTCGTAGCGCAGGCGCAACCCGCCCTCCACGGTGGTCAGGCCGCTGCCGGTGCGATGCGCCGGATCGTCGCGCGCGGCCAGTTCGGCTTCCAGCCCTGGTTGCAGAATCAGGCGATTGGTCAGCAGCACGTCGTATTCGCCTTCCAGGTGCAGGCTGGCATGGCCGCCCTCGCCGACGTAGAGCATGGCCGACACCTCGAACTTGTACGGCGCCATGCCCTGCACGCCGAACGCGGCCGAGGTCCGCGCGCTGCCCGGCGCCAACGCCTGCCTGCCACCGATCAGCAGGTCCCACCACGGCGAGATCGCGCGGCCGTAGGCCAGTTCCAGCGAGGACGCCGTGGTATGGCCGCCCTCGCGTTCGCCGTCGCTGCGCAGCCACAGCCGGTCGATGTCGCCGCCGTACCAGCCGCGCGCCTGCCAGGCCTGGCCGCTGCCGTGGGCGTTGTCCCAGCCCTCCAGGCGATCGACTAGCAGGTAGCCGGTGCGCGCCGCGCCGTGCGCCATGCCGTGGTCGCGCAGCACCGGGAACGCCGCCGCCCGGTCGGCGGCAGTGATCGGCGGGATCGGCTCGCGCGGCAGCGACGTGTCGGCGCTCGCGGGACAGTGGCACGCTGTCGGTTCGGGTGCAGGCGGCGTCGCATGGTCCATGCGGTCGTGATGCATGCCGTCGTGTGTGAAGTGCGCGTGTTCGCCATGCTCGACCTGCGACGCCGGCGCGGCTGCGTGGTCCATCGTGGCGTGCTCCATGTGCTCGTGCGACGTGGCGTCGGCGTGCTCTGCCGTGGTCTGCGTGGCAGGCGCGGCGTGCATGGCCGGCGCGTGCGCGGCATGGCCCATTGCGGCGTGGTCCACGGCACCGTCTATTGCCGCGTCGGGTTGCGGTGCCGTTGCCGCGTCCGCCATGGGCATGCTGGCGGCGGATGCCGGGCAGGCGCAGGTCGCAGCAGGGAGATCGGCGCCGCTGTCGGCCGCGTGGACATGCTGTGCCTGCGCCACGGCGTGCGCCAACAGCAGCACCATGCCGGTCGCCTGGGCGAGCGGCGAGAAGTGGAGGCGGCTCATGCGTCCACCCGCACTTCGCGCATCATGCCGCCGTCCATGTGGTACAGCAGGTGGCAGTGGTAGGCCCAGCGGCCCAGCGCGTCGGCGCGCACGCGGTAGCTGCGGCGCGTGCCCGGCGGCATGTCCACGGTGTGCTTGCGCACCTGGAAGCGGCCGGCCGCGTCCTCGACGTCGCTCCACATGCCGTGCAGGTGGATCGGGTGCTGCATCATCGTGTCGTTGACCAGCACGATGCGCAGGCGCTCGCCATAGTTCAGCCGCAGCGGCTCGGCGCTGGCGAAGGGAATGCCGTCGAACGACCAGGCGAACTTCTCCATGTTGCCGGTCAGGTGCAACTGGATCTCGCGTCCCGGCTCGCGTCCGTCCGGGTCCTCGAACAGGCTGTGCAGGTCGGCATAGCTCAGCACGCGGCGGCCGTTGTCGCGCAGGCCGATGCCAGGGTCGTCCAGCCGCGGCGCAGTGGCGGCGGACTGCATGTCCACCAGCGGATTGCCGCGTTCGCTGCGTGGATGCGTCGGCGCGGTGGCAGCGTGCGCGGCGTGCTCCATGCCCGACATGCCCGGCATGTGCATGCTCGCGCCGCAGCCGCCCTCCATGCCGTGCGTGGCCATGCCTGCGCTGTGCTCCATGCCGGCGTGGCCGGCCATCGCGTGGCCCATGTCCTGCATGCGCAGCAGCGGACGCGGATCGTTCGCCGGCACCGGTGCCTGCAGTCCTTCGCGCACGGCGAGCGTGCCGCGCGCATGGCCGGTTCGCCCCATGTCCTGCGCGAACACCGTGTAGGCGTCCTGGCCGCTGGGTTCGACCAGCACATCAAAGGTCTCGGCCGCGGCGATGCGGAACTCGTCCACGCTCACCGGATGCACGTACTGGCCGTCGGCGGCGACCACGGTCATCTTCAGCCCGGGGATGCGCACGTCGAAGTAGCTCATGCTGGAGGCGTTGATGAAGCGCAGCAGCACCTTCTCGCCGGGGCGGAACAGCCCGGTCCAGTTGCCGGCCGGGGTCATGCCGTTGAGCAGGTAGGTGTAGGTGTTGCCGTTGACGTCGGACAGGTCGCTGGGGGTCATGCGCATGCGCCCCCACATGCCGCGGTCGGCGAGGGTGGCGCGCAGCCCGTCCTCGCGCGCGTCGCGCAGGAAATCGCCGACGGTGCGCTGGTACAGGTTGTCGTAGGACGGCATCTGCTTCAGCCGCCGGAACAGCGCCGCCGGATCCAGGTCGGTCCAGTCCGACAGCAGCAGCACATGCTCGCGATCGTAGCGGTACGGCGGCGGCTCGCGCGGGTCGATCACGATGGCGCCGTACAGCCCGGCCTGCTCCTGGTGCAGCGAATGGCTGTGGTACCAGTAGGTGCCGGATTGGCGCAGGGCGAAGCGGTACTGGTAGGTCTCGCCCGGGTAGATGCCGTCGAAGCTCATGCCCGGCACGCCGTCCATGTTGGCCGGCAGCAGCAGGCCATGCCAGTGCACCGAGGTCTGGGTGTGGCCGGGCAGGCGGTTGGCCACGCGGATGGTGACGGTGTCGCCTTCGCGCCAGCGCAGCAGCGGCGCCGGCACGCTGCCGTTGACCGCGAT
>NZ_AQOK01000531.1:0-2266 GCF_000364645.1 Xanthomonas sp. SHU 308
GCCCGGTGAAGTTGACCTGCGTGCTGCCGATGCTCAGGTCCAGGTCAGTGCCGTGCAGCACGTAAGGCGCGGCGCCGTTGCGGGCCAGCGCGCTGGCGTGGGCGCTGCGCAGCGGCAGCCCGGTGAGGCCGGCGGCGGCGCCCAGCGCCAGCCCGGTCACGAAGCGGCGCCGCGACGGCAGCGCCGGCAGGCCGGAAGAAGATGGGTTCATGTGCGATGTCCGTCAGCGGATGCGATGCGCCACGCAGCGCCGATGGGCGCTGCAGGCACGGACGTGGCAGCGCCTGTGGGCTGCCGCCAGGAGGCCGCCCAACAGGCGGCCGCGCGCGCTCAGGCGCTGGGAGGACGTTCCAGCCGCGGCAGGCCGGGTGCGCCGTGCGCGCCCTGGGGAGCGGCGGCAATCAGGGTGCGGGGCAAGCGTGGCAGCGCCAGCGGCATCGCCAGCAAGGCCGGCAGCGGTTGCGCGTGCGGACATTGGCAGCCGGCAATGCCGCCGCAGTTGCCGTGCTTGCCGGCATGGTCGTGGCAGTGCTCGCCGTGGTCGGCCGGCGGCGGTGGCGGTGCGTCGTGACAGGGCATCGCCGCATGCACCGGCGCCGCGCTGGCGACGATGGCAGCCGCTTCGTGCGTCGCGCTGCCGTGCGTCGCCATGCCAGGCATCGCCATGGCGGCCGCGGTGCCGTTGAGCAGCAGGCTCAGGCACAGCAGCAGGCGCAGCAGGACGGCGAAGGTCGGCACGGACAGGCAGGACGTGGCGGCAGAAGGAACAAGAGGATACCGAAGCCGGCGTGCGCGGCAAGCGACCGCCATGCGGCAAGGCTTGACTCTGGACCCGACTCCAGGGAGTAGGGTGTGCGCATGCGATCCGACCCCGCCACCACCCGCTTCACCATCGGCGCGCTCGCCCGCCAGGCCGATGTCGCCATCGACACCGTGCGCTACTACGAACGCCAGGGCCTGCTGCCACCCGCCCCGCGCCGCGCCTCCGGCTACCGCGAGTACGACGCCGCGGCGGTGCAGCGGGTGCGCTTCATCCGCCGCGCCAAGGAACTGGGCTTTTCGCTGGAGGAGATCGGCGAGTTGCTGGCATTGCAGGACGATCGTGTGCACGGCGTGGAGGGCATCAAGCAGCGCGCCAGCGCGCGCCTGCAGGCGCTGGATCGGCGCATCGCCGAGCTGACCGAGATGCGCGACACCCTGGCGGCGCTGGTCGAGGAGTGCCCCGGCCGCGGTGCGCCGGACGCCTGCCCGATCCTGGGCGACATCCGCGGCGATGCCGCCGGCGAGCCGTCGCGATGAGCACGGGCCGCGCCACCGCCTCGCTGACCTTGCCGGTGCAGGGCATGACCTGCGCCGCCTGCGCGGCCGGCGTGGAGAAGGCGCTGCAGCGCCTGCCCGGCGTGGCGGCGCAGGCCAGCTATGCCGGCGCGCGCGTGCAGGTGGACTACGACCCGCAGCAGGTGGACCTGCCGACGCTGCTGCAGCGCATCCAGCACGCCGGCTACCGCGTGCCGACCCAGACCGTGACCCTTGAACTCAGCGGCCTGCACTGCGCGTCCTGCGTGGCGTCCATCGATGCGGTGCTAGCGAAGACCCCGGGTGTGCTCGCCGGCCACGCCAACCTGGCCTCGGCCAAGGCGCGGGTGGAGATCGTGCCGGGCACGGTCGCGCCGGCGGAACTCATCGCGCGGATCGCCCGTGCTGGGTTCGGCGCGCGCGTCGCGCAGGCCATGGACCCAGAGCAACTGGCCGAGCGCGAGCGCGACGAGCAACGTGCCTGGCGACGCGAGCTGGGCCTGTTCGCCGCAGCGGTGCTGCTGACCCTGCCGTTCTGGGGGCAGATGCTCGGCATGCTGGATGGCGACGCCCTGCGCGGCGCGCACGCCGAGCCGCTGCCGCGCTGGCTGCAGCTGTTGCTGGCGACGCCGGTGCAGTGCTGGATCGGCGCGCGCTTCTACCGCGCCGGCTACCGCGCGCTGCGCAACGGCAGCGCCAACATGGACGTGCTGGTCGCGCTGGGCACCGGCATGGCCTATCTGTACAGCGCCGTGGTCACCGTGGCCGGCCTGCACGGCCAGCACGTGTACTTCGAGGCCAGCACCAGCGTCATCACCCTGGTGCTGCTCGGGCGCCTGCTCGAGGCCCGCGCCAAGCGCCGCACCACCGCGGCGGTGCGCGCGC
Organism: Xanthomonas sp. SHU 308; assembly: GCF_000364645.1. Lineage (NCBI taxonomy): Bacteria > Pseudomonadati > Pseudomonadota > Gammaproteobacteria > Lysobacterales > Lysobacteraceae > Xanthomonas > Xanthomonas sp. SHU 308. The sequence goes on from NZ_AQOK01000531.1 coordinate 2,182, forward strand.
TGCTCGACCTGGCGCCGACCACCGCGCGGGTCGAGCGCGACGGCGCCATCGTGGAGGTGGACGCGGCGGAACTGGCGGGCGGCGA
>NZ_AQOK01000532.1:0-657 GCF_000364645.1 Xanthomonas sp. SHU 308
GGCGAACGCGTGCCGGTGGACGGCGAGGTGCTCGAGGGCCACTCCAGCGTGGACGAAGCGATGCTCTCCGGCGAGGCCATGCCGGTGGCCAAGGCGCCGGGCAGCCGCCTGCATGCGGCCACGGTCAACCAGCTCGGCCTGCTGCGCGCACGCGCCACCGGGGTCGGCGCGGACACCCTGCTGGCGCAGATCGTGCGCATGGTCGATGCCGCGCAAGGCTCGCGCGCGCCGATCCAGCGCCTGGTCGACCGTATCGCCGCGGTGTTCGTGCCGGCGGTACTGGCGATCGCCGCGATCACCCTGGGCGCGACCTGGGCGCTGGGCGGCAGCTTCGCCGAGGCGCTGGTGCACGCGGTGGCGGTGCTGGTGATCGCCTGCCCGTGCGCGCTGGGCCTGGCCACGCCGACCGCGATCATGGTCGGCACCGGTGTCGGCGCGCGCGCCGGCATCCTGATCCGCGACGCCGAGGTGCTGGAACGCGCCCGTGCGCTGACCGCGCTGGTGGTCGACAAGACCGGCACCCTGACCCTGGGCCAGCCGCAGGTGACCGCGGTGCTGGTCGCCGACGCGGCCGAGACCGCGCCGCTGTTGCGCCTGGCCGCGGCGCTGGAGACCGGCTCGGCGCATCCGCTGGCGCGCGCCATCGTGCAGCGCGCC
>NZ_AQOK01000533.1:0-708 GCF_000364645.1 Xanthomonas sp. SHU 308
CGCCGCCGAGCAGGCCGAGGCCGCGCCGCGCCGGCAGCCGCTGCCGTGGTTTCCGCTGCCGGCGGCGCCCGACGGGCGGACTCCGGATCTGGAGCTGATCGCCGAGCGCGACAGCGACGGCAGTGTGCGACGCATCCAGACCCGCGTGGCCGGCGCTGGCCACGACGCGGGCGCTGCCGGCTGGCTGGTCGATGCCAGCGCGTTGCATGCGCCGCTGCGCGCACTGTCGCTGCAATGGGCCGCCGCTGCGCAGCCACAGCAGGCGCGCTACCGCGTCGAAGGCAGCGACGATCTGCGCGACTGGGAGGTGCTGGTGGCCGATGCGACCCTGGTCGACCTCAGCAACCAGGGGCACCGGCTGCAGCAACTGCGCATCCCCATCGGCCGCGAAGTGCGCTATCTGCGCCTGCTGCCGCTGGCCGGTGCCGGCGCGCCGCCGCTGACCGGGGTGGAGGCCGAACTGGCACCGACGCCGGTCGTCGCCGACTGGCATTGGCAACAACTGGACGCGGCGAGCACCGATCCCGCGCAGCACGGCTATGCCTTCGTGTCGCCGGGGCGTTACCCGGTGACGCGCGTCGACATCGCCTTGCCCGGCAACAACGCCATCGAATGGCGCGTGCAGAGCCGCGACAGCGCCGAGGCGCCGTGGCAGGATCGCGCCGGTCCATGGCTGGCCTACCAGGTGGGCGGCGGCAGCCGCTCGCC
>NZ_AQOK01000534.1:0-6624 GCF_000364645.1 Xanthomonas sp. SHU 308
TGATGCCGGCTTCGCGCGGCAGGCGTTGCAGCGCGCCCGCGCGATCGATCCGGCGACCCCTGAATTGGCCGCCTTCGAGCGCCGTTTGCGTAGCCTCAGTCCGGGGCGCTAGTGGGCGCAGTGAAGTGGGGGCTTCCCCAGGTTGATGGTGCGGCGCGTCGGGACTGAAGTCCCTTCCACAGGGGGCGTTGAGAGGTTCCGGCGATCGGTTGTATGTCCGGGGCTGCGAGCGTCTTGGTTTGCAGTGCGCACGTGGGTGCGCGACAGCGCCTGCCGGCTGCCGGCCATAGCGGCGATGCTCGCAACACCATTGCGGGAGGGACTTCAGTCCCGACGCGATCGACGACGGCGCGCCATCACCGCTCAGGCCAGGAACGCCTCGCGCACCGTAGCGCGCGCAGCGTCCAGCGAGAAGTGGGTTTCGATGTTGCGCAGGCCGTTGTCGGCCAGCCGCTGCCACAGCGCCGGATCGGCGTACAACTGCGCGATGGCGTCAGCGAACGCGGCGGGGTCGTCGGCGATCAGCACGTCCTCGCCGTCGCGCAGATGCATGCCTTCCACCGCGCACGCGGTGGCCACCACCGGTTGGCCATGGGCCATGCTGAGGTTGACCTTGCCCTTGACCCCCGCGCCGAACCGCAGCGGCGCCACGGCGATGCGCATGCCGTCCATGTAGGCAGCGATGTCGGGCACGTGGCCGAGCAGTTCGACGCCCGCGGTGGCCTCGCCGAGGCGGCGGATGTCCTCCGGCATGTCCGCGCCGATGCAGTGGAAGCGCACCTCGGGCAGGCGCAGGCGCACCGCCGGAAACACCTCCTGCAGGAACCAGCGCACCGCGTCCACGTTGGGCGCGTGGCGGAAGCCGCCGACGAATACCAGGTCGCGGCGCTGCGCCCACGGCAGGCCGGGGCCGGCGACTTCGTGCAGGTTCGAGATCAGCGCCGTGCGCACCTGCGGCGCCTCGCGCTGCAACTGTTCGCGTTCGACCGCGCTGACCAGCACGGTCACGTCCACCTGCGCCATCACCTCCAGTTCGCGCGCGCGGGTGCGCTCGGCCTCGCGCAGCAGGCGCGCATCGCCGGCGAGTTCGGCGCCGCGGCGCTCGCGCAGGTAGTGCAGGTCCACGGTGTCGAACAGGCGCCGTGCCTGCGGCGCGAACCGGCGCAGCAGCGGCAGGCAGGCGTGGGCGACGTGGTGGCGCACCAGCAGCACGCTGTGGAAGCGCGCACCGTGCTGCTGCAGGAACCAGGTCAGGTTCTTCAGGTACGGCGCGTACCACACCTCCACGCCGAGCCGCTGCAGGGTCTCGCTGTGGCGACTGGCATAGCTGCGTTCGCTGGGCACGAATACCACGTGCGCGCCTTCCTCCAGCAGCAGGCGGATCAGGTTGAGCTGGCGCAGCGAGGCGGAGTCGCGGTCCGGCTGCGGCAGCGCTTCGTCCAGGATCAGCACCTGGCGCTGCCGGCGATGCAGCAGCGCCGGCACCGGCACCTCGCCTGGAGCGAGGTGTTGCACCAACACCTCGGCCCACTTGCTGGCGAAGACCGCACGGTTGCGTACCTGGTAGGCCTTGATCCCGCTGCCGGTGTCGGTGCCGTTGCTGGTGCCCTCGTCGTGCACCACGCGGCTGGCCGGCTGCACCAGCGTGCGCAAGCCGGCGGCGCGTACCGCGAAGGCAAGGTCGGTGTCTTCGTAGTAGGCCGGCATGTAGCGGGTGTCGAAGCCGCCCAGCGCCATGAAGCGTGCGCGCTCGATCGCCAGCGCCGCGCCGCTGCCGTAATCGACGTCGCGCAGGTAGGCGTAGCGCGGATCGTCGGGCGACTCGAAGCGGCCGTAGCTCCAGGCGCTGCCATCGGCGAAGACCACGCCGCCGGCATCCTGCAGGCGGCCGTCGGGATACAGCAGTTGCGCGCTGACCAGACCGGCCTGCGGCAACTGCGCGAACGTATCCAGCAGCGCGTCCAGCCAGCCCGGCTGCGGCACCGTGTCGTTGTTGAGGAACACCAGGTAGCGGCCCTGCGCGCGCGCGGCGCCGTCGTTGCAGGTGGCGATGAAGCCGCCGTTGCGCTCGCGCACGTGGTAGTGCAGGCCGACCACCTGCGGCAGCCACTGCGCCGTGTCGTCGCTGCTGCCGTCGTCGATCACCAGGATCTCGCAGGGCGCGGCCGGCGGATGCGCGGCCAGCGCGCGCAGGCAGGCGAGGGTGTGGTCGACGTGGTTGTAGACCGGGATCACGATGCTGACCAGCGGTGCGGGACTGTTCGGCACCGCGAACGGCGCGAACGGCGCCGCGTCCACCGCGAACAGCGCGCGCTGCGGCGGCGGCAGCGGTTGCGCATGCACGCGCAGGCGCTCCCAGGTGCTGCGCCAGCCGCGCGTGCGCAGGCTGGTCAGGCCGCGCCGGACCAGGCCGGCCAGGCGGTTCAGGGCGTAGCGCGCATTCGCCCACGACATCGACATCCGGTACCACTCCAACTTAAACGAAGAGGCCGTCGCGCCGCGCTGCCCGCTGGGCTGCGCTAGACTCGGCGGAATTTACATTCTCGCATTCCCGTGCCCCGACGCTACGACGATCACGACACCGACGATCAGGACGACGCCCTGGACAGCCCTGCCACGGTATGGCGCAGGCGGCTGCTCACCTGGGGCCTGGCCGCCGCCGCACTCGGCCTGGGCTTCCTGATTCCGTACACGGTCTATCTGAACAAACAGGTCACCCAGCGTTTCGGCGAACTGCGCTGGCAGATCCCCACCCGTGTCTACGCGCGGCCGCTGGTGCTGGCGCCGGACACGGCGATGGATCCGCAGACGCTGAAGACCGAACTGGATGCGGCCAGCTATCGCGCCGACGCCGGTGCCGAGCGCCCTGGTAGCTACCAGCAGGACGGCAGCCGCTTCACCATCGCCAGCCGCGGCTACGTCGATGTCGACGGGCGGGTCGCGCCGCGGCGCATCGAGGTGGGCCTGGCCGGCGGCCGCGTGGTGGCGCTGCGCGATGCGCAGACCCGCAAGGCGCTCAAGGCCGCGCGCCTGGATCCGGCGCGCATCGCCACTCTGTACGGGCAGAAGCAGGAAGAGCGACGCCTGGTGCGCGTGGACGAGGTGCCGGAACTGCTGGTCACCGGCCTGCAGGCGGTCGAGGACCGCGACTTCAATTCGCACCACGGCATCGACCTCAGCGGCATGGTCCGCGCGGCCTGGGTGATGGTGCGCTCCGGCGGCAAGAGCCGGCAGGGCGCCAGCACCCTGACCCAGCAGCTGGCGCGCAGCGGCCTGCTCGGCATTGGCAAGGAACAGACCGTCACCCGCAAGTTCAACGAGATCCTGTACGCGCTGATCATGGAGGCGCGCTACGACAAGCGCACCATCCTCGAGGCGTATCTGAACCAGGTGTACCTGGGCCAGCGCGGCAGCCAGGCGGTGCATGGTGTCGCGTCTGGTGCAGAGTTCTGGTTCGGCCGCGAACTCGATGCGCTGGCGCCGGAGCAGGTGGCGCTGCTGATCGGCCTGGTCAAGGGGCCGTCCTACTACGACCCCCGGCGCTATCCCGAGCGCGCGCTGGACCGGCGCAACTTCGTGCTCGGCAAGCTGCGCGAGAGCGAGCTGATCGACGAGCCGACCTATCGCAAGGCACTGGCCGCGCCGCTGGGCGTGCCGGCCGAACCCGGCCTGGTCGCGGCCAACCGGTTCCCCGCCTATGTCGACCTGGTGCGGCGCCAGCTGGCACGCGATTACCCCGAAAGCGCGCTGCAGGGCGCCGGCCTGAGCGTGCTCACCGGCATGTCGCCGTCGGCGCAGGCCTATGCCGAGGGCGCGGTGACGCGCACCATCATTTCGCTGGAGACCAACAAGAAGCGCCCGCCGCTGCAGGCCGGCCTGGTGCTCACCGACACCCACAACGGCGAGGTGCTGGCGGTGGTCGGCAGCCGCGACGTGGCCCAGCCCGGTTTCAACCGCGCGATCGAGGCGCAGCGCCAGGTCGGCTCGCTGCTCAAGCCGTTCGTGTACCTGTTGGCGCTGGCGCAGCCGGACCGCTACTCGCTGGCCAGCTGGGTCGACGATACCCCGGTCACCGTGCAACTGGGCCGCGGCCGCACCTGGAGCCCGGGCAATTCCGATGGCCGCAGCCACGGCACGGTGCGCGTGGTCGATGCGCTTGCGCATTCCTACAACCAGGCCACGGTGCGCATCGGCATGCAGGTCGGGCCGGAGCGCGTGGCGCAACTGGTGAAGGTGCTGGCCGGCATCGAGGCCGAGGTCAATCCGTCGCTGATCCTCGGCGCCACCGACCAGAGCCCGTACGCGATGGCGCAGCTGTACCAGTTCCTCGCCTCCGGTGGCGAAATCCAGCCGCTGCATGCGGTGCGCGGCGTGCTCGATCCGCAGGGCAAGCTGCTCAAGCGCTACGACAAGACCCCGGCGCCGGCGCAGGAGGGCGACTCCATCGCCGCCAACCTGGTGGGCATGGCGCTGCAGCAGGTGGTCAGCAACGGCACCGCGCGGCAGTTGCTCAGCGATGGCCTGGGCAAGCTGTCGCCGGCCGGCAAGACCGGTACCAGCAACGATGGCGTGGACAGCTGGTATGCCGGCTACACCGGCGACCACCTAGCGGTGATCTGGATCGGCAACGACCAGAACAAGCAGACCGGCCTGTACGGCGCCACCGGTGCGATGCGGGTGTGGTCGGGCATCTTCTCGCGGCTGCCGAGCGCGCCGCTGCAGGTGCAGGGCAAGGGCATCGACTGGCAGTGGATGGACCCGGTGGGGTACAACAGCACCGACCCGACCTGCCCCGGCGCGCGCCAGTTCCCGTTCGTGGTCGGCTTCGTGCCGGCGTATGCCGCGTGCACGCCGCCGCAGGCGCTGCCGGAAGAGGCCGCGCCCGCCGAGGGCGAACACCAGGGCGGCGGCTGGCGCAGCTGGTTCGGCCTGGACAAGAAGAAAGACCCGCCTGCCGACGCGGCCGCGCCGCCGCCGGCGCATTGATTCCCGGATCCCGGATACCGCTCATGACCCCACGTCTTCCCGCCATCGCCGCCCTCAGCCTGCTGCTCGCCTCCTGCGTCAGCGCACCGCCGCCGCCGCCCCCGGCCGCACCGGTGGACACCACCACGCCGGCGCAGCGCATCGCCGCGATCGATGCCAGCGGCGGTGCCGACGACACCGAACTGAGCGTGCAGCCGCTGCGCGATCCGGAAGTGGAGGATCTGCGCGAGAGCGCCAAGCGCAAGCGCAGCGCCGGCGACCTGGCCGGTGCCGCAGCAGCCCTGGACCAGGCGCTGAAGCTGGTGCCGGACGACCCGGCGCTGCTGCAGGACCGCGCCGAAGTGGCGCTGCTGCAGAAGGACGACGCCCAGGCCGAAGCCTTCGCCAAGCGCGCCATCGACCTGGGCTCGCAGACCGGCCCGCTGTGCCGCCGCCACTGGGCGACCATCGAACAGGCGCGCCTGGCCCGCGGGCAGAAGGAAAACGCCGCCTCGGCGCACGCCCAGATCGCCGGGTGCACGGTGCCGGGGATCAAGAGGTACTGAGGGCTGGGAATGGGGAGTCGGGAATGGGGAATGGGTAAAAGCTGCGTTTCTGGCGGCTCGTCACGCTGGCGGCGCTCGGTCTTCCCGCTCTGCCGGCAGCAGTCACAGTGAGCTGGTAGCGCTGCTGCTCTAACCATTCCCCATTCCCGACTCCCCATTCCCATGTCGTTAGCTCACGCAAGCACCGAAGCCCTCAGCGAAGGCGGGGCGCTTGCGCGTCAGCTCGATGCGTTCGTGCCGCGGCCGGCGCAGTTGCGGTTGACCGCGGCGATCGCCGAGGCGTTCGAGCAGCGCGACGTGCTGCTGGCCGAGGCCGGCACCGGGACCGGCAAGACCTATGCGTATCTGGTGCCGGCGCTGTTGTCGGGGCTGAAGACCATCGTCTCCACCGGGACGCGCGCGCTGCAGGACCAGCTCTACCATCGCGATCTGCCGCGGGTGCGCGCGGCGCTAGGCGTGGGCCTGAGCAGCGCGCTGCTGAAGGGGCGCGCCAACTACCTGTGCAAGTATCGTCTGCAGCAGGCCCGCGGCGAGCCGCGCTTCACCGCGCGCGAGCAGGTCGCGCAGTTCCAGCGCATCGTCGCCTGGAGCGGACGCACCCGCTTCGGCGATATCGCCGAGCTGGACGCGCTGGCCGACGATTCGCCGCTGCTACCGCTGGTCACCTCCACCGTCGACAACTGCCTGGGCACCGAATGCCCGTTCTGGGGCGAGTGCTTCGTGGTGCAGGCGCGGCAGCGCGCGCAGGCGGCCGACCTGGTGGTGGTCAACCACCACCTGCTGCTGGCCGACCTGGCGCTGAAGCAGGAAGGTTTCGGCGAAATCCTGCCCGGCGCGCAGGCCTTCGTGATCGACGAGGCGCACCAGTTGCCGGAGCTGGCGGCGAACTTCTTCGGCGAAGGTTTCGGCATGCGCCCGCTGCAGGAACTGGCGCGCGACTGCGTGGCCGAGAGTCGCAATGTCGCCGGCGCGCTGGCCAGCCTGCAGGCGCCGGCGCAGGCGCTGGAACAGACCCTGCGCGAATTGCGCGCGGCGATGGAAGGGCTGCCGGCGCGTGGCACGCAATGGCGGCTGCTGGCCAAGCCGCAGGTAC
>NZ_AQOK01000535.1:0-1345 GCF_000364645.1 Xanthomonas sp. SHU 308
CTGGCCGATCTGGCGCGGCTGCAGGAGCCGCTGGCGGCCCTGCGCGAGGCTTCGCCCGGCTTCGACGCCTGTGCGGCGCGCGCGCGCGAGCTGCGCACGCGGCTGGGCCGCTGGCTCGGCGAGGATGCGCCGATTCCGGATTTCGAGGCCGAGCCGGAAGCGGACGCGCCGTCCAACGACGTGCTGTGGTACGAACTGACCCCGCGCGGCTTCCGCTGCCAGCGCACGCCGCTGGACGTGTCCGGGCCGCTGCGCGCGCACCGCGAGGCCTCGCACGCGGCCTGGGTGTTCACCTCGGCGACGCTGGCGGTGAAGGGCGAGTTCGAGCACATCGCCACCCGCCTGGGCCTGCGCGATCCGATGACCTTGCTGCAGCCCAGCCCGTTCGACTGGGCACGGCAGGCGCTGTGCTACCTGCCGGCGCTGCCCGATCCCGCCGCGCGCGGCTTCGGCACCGCATTGATCGCCGCGTTGGAGCCGGTGCTGGAGGCCTCGCAGGGCCGCGCCTTCCTGCTGTTCGCCTCGCACCGCGCGCTGCGCGAGGCGGCCGAGGCGCTGCGCGACGGGCCCTGGCCGCTGTTCGTGCAGGGCGAGGCGCCGCGCGCGACCTTGCTCGAGCGCTTCCGCGCCTCCGGCAACGGCGTGCTGCTCGGCTCGGCCAGTTTCCGCGAGGGCGTGGACGTGGTCGGCGATGCGCTGAGCGTGGTGGTGATCGACAAGCTGCCGTTCGCCGCGCCCGACGATCCGGTGTTCGAAGCACGCCTGGAGGCGATCCGCCGCGACGGGGGCAACCCGTTCCGCGAGGAGCAGTTGCCGCAGGCGGTGATAGCGCTGAAGCAGGGCGTGGGCCGGCTGATCCGCAGCGAGCGCGATCGCGGCGTGCTGGTGCTGTGCGACCCGCGCCTGCTGAGCAAGTCCTATGGCCGCACCTTCCTGGAGTCGCTACCGCCGTTCGCCCGCACCCGCGACGTGGAGGACGTACGCCAGTTCTTCGCCGCCGAGGCCCCGGCGCTGGGCGATAATCCCGAGGCTGCGACGCCACCGGCCACGTCAAACTAGCCGACGCGCCGCCTTTGCTTTTCCGATTCCCCATTCCCCATTCCCGATTCCCAGCCCCCAATGAATCTGCTCGCCTTCGAAACCTCCACCGAAGCCTGCTCCGTCGCCGTTATGGTCGGCGACCGCGTGCTGGAGCGCTTCGACCTGGCGCCGCGGCGGCACGCCGAACTGGCGCTGCCCTGGGCCGAGCAATTGCTCGCCGAGGCCGGCATCGGCCGCCGCCAGCTCGATGCGGTGGCCTTCGGCCGCGGCCCCGGCGCGTTCACCGGCGTGCGCCTGGCGATCG
>NZ_AQOK01000536.1:0-1170 GCF_000364645.1 Xanthomonas sp. SHU 308
AGTTCCTGGCTGATCGCCAGGCCCAGGCCGCTGCCGCCCTGGCGCACCGCGGTGCGCGGGCCGTCGCCCTGTTCGAAGCGCTGGAACAGCCGCGCCTGCTGCTCGCTGCCGATGCCCGGGCCGGTATCGGCCACCTCGATGCACAACCCCTGGCCGTCCTGCCCCGGCGCCACCTTCAGCGCCACCGAGCCGCTGCTGGTGAACTTGATCGCGTTGCCGAGCAGGTTCAGCAGAATCTGCCGCACCCGCAGCGCATCGCCTTCCACCGTGGTCGCGCCGGGCATGCCGTCGTGCAGATCGAAGCGCAGCCCGCGCGCCTGCGCCAGCGGCGCCATCAGGTTGACCACTTCGGCGATCAGCGCCTGCAGCGCGAACGGCTGCGACTCCAGGCGCAGGCGCCCGGCCTCGATCCGCGCCAGGTCCAGCGCGTCGTTGACCAGATGCAGCAGGTGGGTGCCGGCGCGGCGGATCGACTCGGTATAGCCGCGCTGCTTCGGATCCAGCGGCGTGGCCAACAGCAGTTCGCTCATGCCCAGCACCCCGGTCAGCGGCGTGCGCACCTCGTGGCCGAGCGTGGCCAGGAAGCGGGTCTTGGCCAGCGAGGCCTGCTCGGCCAGTTCCTGCTTGTGCAGGGCCAGTTCCCAGGCGTGCTGGCGACCCAGGCGGCGCCGGTAGGCGCGCAGCGACATCAGCAGCAGCAGGCCGGCCGCAGCGAGCAGCCCGACGATGCCCCAGACGCTGCGCCACCACGGCGGCTGCACCCGGAACGGCAGGCGCAGCGTCGGCGACCAGGCGCCGTTGCGGGTGCGCGCCTGGATCTCCAGCACCTGCGCGCCATCGGGCAGCTGCGGCAGGGTGCGTTCGCCGCTGGCGCCGGTGCTGACCCAGTCGCGGTCGTAACCCGGCAGGCGGAACCGGTAGACGATGTGTTCCGGATCGATGTAGGACAGCAGCCGCACCGCCACGCGCAGGTCGCGGTCGTCCGAGCGCAGGGTGAAGTCGCCGCGGGTCGGCAGCGTCAGCAGTTGTGGGCCGCGCCGCACCTGCACGCTCTCCATGCTCAGCGCCAGCGGCACCGGCACCGGATCCGGCTGCTGCGTGTCCAGCAGCGCCACGCTGCCGTCCGCGGCGGCCGCCACCAGCACGCCGTCGGCGGTCATCAGCAGGCCG
>NZ_AQOK01000537.1:0-4440 GCF_000364645.1 Xanthomonas sp. SHU 308
GCCCACCGCGGAGGCGGGAAGCGCCGCCGGCCTGCCGCGGCAGACCCAGGACCCGGCCGGCGGCCTGCCGCCGACTGCCGCCGACAGCGGCGTGCCGCCGCTCGGCTACGCCATCGCGCAATTGCACGGCATCTACATCCTGGCCGAGAACGCCGACGGCCTGATCGTGGTCGACATGCACGCCGCGCACGAGCGCATCGGCTACGAGCGTTTGAAGACCGCGCACGATGGGATCGGCCTGCACGCGCAGCCGCTGCTGGTGCCGATCACCCTGGCAGTCGGCGAACGCGATGCCGACACCGCCGAGCGCGAGGCGGAGACGCTGGCCGCGCTCGGGTTCGAGATCACCCGCAGCGGACCGCAATCGCTGCACGTGCGCAGCATTCCCGCACTGCTGGCGCAGGCCGAGCCGGAGGCCTTGCTGCGCGACGTGCTGACCGACCTGCGCGAACACGGCCACAGCGGTCGTGTCGCCGGCGCGCGCGATGCGCTGCTGTCGACCATGGCCTGCCACGGCGCGGTGCGCGCCAACCGCCGCCTCACCATTCCGGAAATGAACGCACTGCTGCGCGACATGGAAGCCACCGAGCGCTCCGGACAATGCAATCATGGGCGTCCGACCTGGGCACGGTTCACCCTGGGCGAGATCGATCGTTGGTTCCTGCGGGGGCGGTGATGGACAAGCGGATGTGGACCGCAGCGCTGCTGGCGGCGCTCGTCGCCTTGAGTGGCTGCGGCAAGCAGGCGCCGGCACCGGCCGCGCCGAAGGCGATGGACGCACGGTTCGTGGCCGATGAGCAGGCTTGGCGCGCGCAGCGCCAGCGCGAACTGCAGGCGCCGGATGGCTGGACCAGCCTGGTCGGCCTGCACTGGCTGGAATTGAAGGAGCACTACATCGGCAGCGGCCCGGACAGCGGCATCCGCCTGGCGGTGGGGCCGGCGCGGATGGCGCTGGTGTCGCAGGCGCAGCGCGAGGTGTACCTGACCCCCGAGCGCGGCGCCGCCCTCAGCGTCGCCGGCGCGCCGGTGCAGGGGCGGATCCGCGTGTACAGCGACCACGATCCGCAGCCGACGGTGATCGACTTCGACGACGGCAAGGGCAAGCTCAGCCTGATCGAACGTGGCGGTCGTTATGCGCTGCGGGTCAAGCACGCCGATGCGCCGACCCGGCTCGGTTTCGCAGGCGTGCCGTACTGGCCGCTGGCCGAATCCTGGCGCGTGCGCGGGCGTTTCGTGCCCAATCCACCGGGCACGACCCTGCCAATCGTCGACATTATCGGCGTCACCACGCCATCGCCGAATCCCGGTGCGCTGGAGTTCGAGCGCGGCGGCAAGCGCTACCGCCTGCAGGCGATCGGCGAACCCGGCCAGCCGCTGTTCGTGGTGTTCGCCGACCGCACCAGCGGCCACGGCAGCTACCCCGCCGGGCGCTTCCTGGATGTGGACCCGCCCGCGGCCGACGGCAGCGTGGTGCTGGATTTCAACCGCGCCTACGACCCGCCGTGCGCGTTCACCCCGTTCGCCACCTGTCCGTTGCCGCCGCCGGAGAACCGCCTCGACCTGGCGGTGGATGCCGGCGAGAAGGCCTACGCCGCTGCCCATTGACCCGAGGATGCCGATGACCCCGTTCCCGCGCCTGTTGCGCCGCCTGCTGCTGGGCCTGTCCCTGTGCCTGGTGCTGCCAGCTCTGGCCCGCACGCCGCCGCCGGTGGCCGCGACGCCTGTCGCTCCCGCCGCCGCAGCGCCCACGGTGGTGCCGCCCACGCCGCTGTTGTGGAAGGTCAGCGGCCCGCGCGGCACGCTGTACCTGCTGGGCTCGTTCCACATGCTCAAGGCCGACGACTATCCGCTGGCGCGCGAAGTCGATGCGGCCTACGCGGCGTCGCCGCGGCTGCTGTTCGAACTGGCGCCGAAGGACGTGGACGCGCCGCAACTGGGCGCGCAGATGCTGCAGGCGGCGCAGCGCCACGACGGCAAGCGGCTGCAGGACGATCTGGACCCGGCGACCTGGGAGCGGCTGCGCCGCTATGCCGCCGGCCACGGCCTGCCGCTGGCGCAGATGAGCGGCTTCGAGCCGTGGTTCGTCGGCCTCAGCATCAGCATCGCCGACATGAAGGCGCAGGGCCTGGAGGCCGATGCCGGGCTGGATCGTCATTTCATGACACTGGCCTTGCAGGACGGCAAGAGTGCCGAGGGCCTGGAGACCGCGCAGGCGCAGATCGACCTGCTCGACGGCATGGACCCGGTGGAGCAGAAGCAGATGCTGACCGAGGCGCTGGACGATGCCGAGCAGGGCGCGGCGCAGACGCTGCGCCTGCACGATGCCTGGCGCCGCGGCGACGAGCGCCAGCTGTGGCAGGAGATCGGCGCGCAGATGAAGCGCGACTACCCGCGGCTGTACCAGCGCATCGACGTGGAGCGCAACCAGGCCTGGCTGCCGCGCCTGGAGCAGCGCCTGAAGGACGGCGGCGACACCCTGGTGGTGGTGGGTGCGCTGCACCTGCTCGGGCCGGACGGCGTGGTCGAGGGCCTGCGTGCGCGTGGTTACAAGGTCGAGCGGATCTGCGGGAATTGCAAGCCGGCGCGTTCGCGCTGACGGGAAGGTGCGTCGCACGTGTGGTTGGCGTGCGGCCGTGCCCTCATCCGCCCCTGCGGGGCACCTTCTCCCGAGGGGAGAAGGGAGAAGCCAAAGCCCCTCTCCCGCCGGGAGAGGGGTTGGGGTGAGGGTAGGGGCGCGAAGCGCCCCGCCGAACCTCACCCTGCCGCAATCCTCAGCGCGGACGCGACTTCGGTGCGGCGCCCGCCGGCGGTTCGCCAGGCTTGCCGGTGCCCGCGCCAGCGGCCGGGCGGCCGAAGCCGGCGCCGAGGTTGCGCTGGAATTCCTGCCACAGCTCCAGGTTGCGCTCGGTGAGCTGGTTCATCATGGTCCACGGGGTCTGCCCCAGCAGATTGCCCATCTGCTGGCGGAACTGCTGCTGCTGGTCGAGGAACACCTGCATGCTGCGCTCCAGATAGTTGCCCATGAAGCCCTGCAGCGAGTCGCCGTAGAAGCGGATGATCTGGCTGAGCAACTGCGTGGACAGCATCGGTTCGCCGTCCTGTTCCTGGTCGGCGATGATCTGCAGCAGGACCGCGCGGCTGAGGTCTTCGCCGGTCTTGGCATCGCGGACTTCGAATTCCTCGCCGTCGATGATCAGCTGGCGGACGTCTTCGATGGTGATGTAACTGGAGATCTCGGTGTCGTAGAGGCGGCGATTGGGATACTTCTTGATGATGCGAATCTCAGCCATGAAGCGATCGCTCTGTGACGGTAGGCGCGCAGCATGGCGCAGCGCAGCAGGGCTTGCAACCGCCGAAAGTACCTGAACACGCGGGTGCAGCAAAAAAATCATGCTGCGCAGCATTCGCAGCGCAGCAAAAGTCCACAGGCCGCCGTGGCGGCCAATGCGGGATAGCGTTACCTCGCGCGAATGCCGCCGCCTGAGCGATTCAGCCGCTCACCATCCCATGTGGTGGCCGCCGTTGATGTCCAGGTTCGAGCCGGTGATCCACGCGGCCTCTTCGGCGACCAGGAACGCCACCGCGTAGGCGATCTCCTCCGGCTTGCCGAGGCGCCCGGTGGGGATGTCGGCGGCGATCTTGGCGCGGACTTCCTCCGGCACCGCCATCACCATGTCGGTGGCGACATAGCCCGGCGAGACCGTGTTGACGGTGATGCCGTAGCTGGCGTTCTCGCGTGCCAGGGAAATGGTGAAGCCGTGCATGCCGGCCTTGGCCGCAGCGTAGTTGGCCTGGCCGTACTGGCCCTTGAGGCCGTTGATCGAACTGATCTGGATGACCCGCCCCCAACGCTTCTGGCGCATGCCCTCGATCACCGGGCGGGTGACGTTGAACACCGAGTTGAGGTTGGTGTTGATGACTTCGTGCCATTGCTCGGCGGTCATCTTGTGGAAGGTGGTGTCGCGGGTGATGCCGGCGTTGTTGACCAGGATCTCGACCGGGCCGAGTTGGCGTTCGACCTCACGCACCAGGGTCTGCGCGTGTTCGGGCGAGGCGACGTCGCCGGGGACGATGGCGACGTCGTGGCCACGCTCGCGCATGCGCTGCTGCCAGGCCAGGGCCTTGGCCTGGTCGCGGTAGTTGCTGGCCACGCGGTGGCCCTGCGCGGCCAGCCGCTCGCAGATTGCGGTGCCGATGCCGCCGGTGCCGCCGGTGACCAGCGCAACGCGTGATGTCATGGATGTCGCTCCGGATAGAAATGGTGGGAAAGGACGGCCGCGGCGCGGCCCAGGGTCCGATTCTAGTCAGCCTTGATGTCGCTGGGGATAGCCGGTGCGACTGGCGCCGCATCGTCCACGCGTCGGTCCTGCGCCGGCAACCGCGCCGGGTCGAAGGCGCGCAGCGCGGCGGCCAGCAGCGCCGGCACCGACCCGGCGCCGG
>NZ_AQOK01000538.1:0-1758 GCF_000364645.1 Xanthomonas sp. SHU 308
CGATGGGCGCACCAGCAGCGGCGTGCTGATCGCCGCGCCCGCCGGCAGCACCGTCAACGCGGTCGCCGACGGCACGGTGGTGTTCTCCGACTGGATGACCGGCTACGGCATGATCCTGATCGTGGACCACGGCAATGGCTACATGAGCCTGTACGCGCACAACGACACCCTGCTGCGCGACGCGGGCGCCAAGGTCAAGCGCGGCGATGCGGTGGCCAAGGTCGGCAATTCCGGCGGGCAGGGCCGCCCGGCGCTGTACTTCGAACTGCGTCGCAATGGCCAGCCGGTGGATCCGGCGTCGTGGCTGCAGCGCCGCTGAGCCACGCCGGCGCGGCGCGTTCAACGCGAATTTAGCTCGGCTTCGCGCATAATCCGGACAACCGCGCCGTGCACGGTGCGGGTCTTCCCCAATCGGAGTGCTTCATGCGCGTAGTCCTGTCCGCAGCCCTGTTGCTCGCTCTGGCGCCGCTGCCGTCGATGGCGCAACGCGCCGAGGCGCAGACGCCCACGGCCCCGGCGGCCAGCGCCGATGATCCGGATTCCACCGAATCGGCCAGCGCCAAGGTGCCGCTGGACGAGATCCGCCGCTACGTGGCGGTCTACAACGCGGTGAAGGAAGCCTACGTCGATCCGGTCGACGACAAGAAGCTGATGCAGTCCGCCATCCGCGGCCTGCTGCTGGACCTGGATCCGCACAGCACGTATTTCAGCAAGGAAGACGCCGAAGCCTTCGACGAGCAGACCAGCGGCGCCTACGACGGCATCGGCGTGGAGCTGCTGCAGCTGCCGGACAACACGCTCAAGGTGGTGTCGCCGATCGACGACACGCCCGCCGCGCGCGCCGGCCTGCGCTCGGGCGACATCATCATCGCCATCGACGGCAAGCCGATCAGCGCGGTCAAGGCGATGGAGCCGCTGCGCGGCGAGCCGGGCAGCAAGGTCGTACTGACCATCGCCCGCGACAAGGTCGCCAAGCCGTTCGACGTGACCCTGACCCGGCAGACCATCCGCGTGGCCAGCGTGCGCAGCCGCATGCTCGAACCCGGCTACGGCTATATCCGCATCAGCACCTTCCAGGCCGACACCGGCGCCGATTTCCACAAGCAGTTGCAGCAGCTGCAGGCGCAGGCCGGCGGCAAGCTGCGCGGCCTGGTGCTGGACCTGCGCAGCAATCCGGGCGGCCTGCTGACCGCGGCGGTGCAGGTGGCCGACGACGTGCTCGACAAGGGCACCATCGTCAGCACCCGCGGGCGCATCTCGGTCAGCGATTCCAAGTTCGACGCCACCCCCGGCGACCTGCTCAACGGCGCGCCGATGGTGGTGCTGGTGGATGCCGGTTCGGCCAGCGCCTCGGAAGTGCTGGCCGGTGCGCTGCGCGACAACAAGCGCGCGCGCATCGTCGGCAGCCGCACCTTCGGCAAGGGCTCGGTGCAGACCGTGCTGCCGCTGGACAACGGCGACTCGGTCAAGCTGACCACGGCGCGGTACTACACCCCCAGCGGCAAGTCGATCCAGGCCAGCGGCATCGTGCCCGACGTGGTGCTGCATCCGGAGGCCAGCGCGGACGATGCCGACAAGCCGGCGGCGATCGCCGACTACAGCGAAGCGACCCTTCCGGGCCACCTGCATGGCGACGACGAGGGTGCCGAGGGCTACACCGCCGGCGACGTGCTGCCGGGCGACGGCCCGATCGCGCAGGCGCTGGCCGAACTGAAGCAGCCCGGCGCGGTGGCGCGGGCGGCCGCGGCGGCACCGGCC
>NZ_AQOK01000539.1:0-8031 GCF_000364645.1 Xanthomonas sp. SHU 308
GGCGCCGCGTGCGCACGGCTGGCCTGCTGGCGTGCGGCGCGCAGCCGCGCCAGGGTCGGCGCGGGCAGGGCCTGCAAGCCGGCCTGGTGGACGGCGCGCATCTGCGTGTCGAAATCCGCCGGGCGGGTGGGATCGGATGTCATCGGACGTCCTCCAGATGTTTCTGCAGCGCCTCGCGGGCGCGCGACAGATGGGTCTTTACCGAGCCTTCCGAGCAGCCCATCGCGCGTGCGGTGGTGGCCACGTCCAGCTCTTCCAGTACGCGCAGGGTGAAGGCCTCGCGCTGACGCGCAGGCAGCGCGCGCAGTGCCGTCACCAGCCGCGCATGGGTCTGCCGACGCTCGTGCTGCTCGGACGGATTGGGGCCGTCGTCGGCCCAGTCCGGCGGGCTGTCCGCGTCACGCTCGCTGGTCGGCGCCCAGAAGCGCAGGCGGAAGGTGCGGCGGCGCTGCAGGTCGATGATGCGCCGGCGCAGGATGCTCCAGAACAGCGGCGTCCATTCCTGCGCCGGGCGCTCGCGATAGGCCAGCAGCTTGATCATCGCGTCCTGCACCGCGTCCAGCGCGTCCTCGCGCTGGCGCAGTCCGGCTTCGGCGAAGCGGAACGCGCGCGGCCCGATCTCGGCCAGGAACGCGTCCAGCGACGCCGGCAGCGGGCGCTGTTCGGTGTCGGCATCGGTCGATGGCGGTGCGAGGGCGGGCGTGCTCACCAGCACAGCTTAGCTTCCAGCAGGGGGATGCCGTGGTTAACGCGCGGTGGCGGGCGTGGTTGACCGGCCGGGCCTCGCGGCCTTCGCGCAAGCGCATGCCGGCATCGCACAGCGGTTCAGCACGCGGTTATGATGCGGCGGACGGGCGCGGCGCCCGGGAGAATGGTGCGATGAGCGACGGGTTCGTGGCCTTGTACATCTTCATGCTGGCGGCCATCGCCGGGCATGTGATCATCTCGCGGGTGCCGGTGATCCTGCACACCCCGCTGATGTCCGGTTCCAACTTCATCCATGGCATCGTCCTGATCGGCGCGATGGTGGTGCTGGGGCATGCCGACACCACCCTGGAGAAAGCCATCGGCTTCGTCGCGGTGCTGCTCGGCGCCGGCAATGCCGCCGGCGGCTATGTGGTGACCGAGCGCATGCTGGACATGTTCAAGTCCAGCAAGCCGGATGCGGCCAAGACCAAGGCGAAGGATTGAATGCGCGGCATCGGCGCACCGCCGCGGCGTTGGCCGTGGCCGTCCTGCTGGCACCGCTCGGCATCGCGCCGGGCGTCCTCTCGTACTTTCTGCCACTCGGGCAGATGTCCTATTTCGGAGCACGCGTGCTGATGGAACTGTTGCCGATCCTGATCAAGAGCAGCTATCTGGTCGCCGCCACCCTGTTCCTGCTCGGCCTGCAGCGCATGGCCTCGCCCAGGACCGCGCGCAGCGGCATCCGCTGGGCCGGTTTCGGCATGCTGCTGGCGACCGCCGCCACCTTCCTGCTGCCGGGTCTGCACAACCTGCCGCTGATCGTGCTGGCGATCGTGCTCGGCACCGCCGCGGCGTGGATCTCCGCCAAGAAGGTGGCGATCACCGACATGCCGCAGATGGTCGCGCTGTACAACGGCATGGGCGGCGGCTCGGCGGCGGCGATCGGTGCGGTGGAGCTGCTGCGCTTCTCGTTCCTGATGCGCCGCGATACCACGCACTGGAGCGAGGCCGCGATCGCCGCGCTGGCCGCGCGCCAGCCGGATGCGACCACGCTGGCGCTGGCGGTGATCGGCTCGGCGATCGGCGCGGTGTCGCTGTCCGGCTCGATCATCGCCTGGGCCAAGCTCGACGGGCGCCTGGACAAGCGCGTCACCTTCCCCGCGCAGCAGGCGTTCAACCTGCTGGTGTGCGTGGCGATGCTGGGCGTGGGCGCCTGGGCCGCGATCAGCCTGAGTCCGCTGGCGATCGTGCTGTTCTTCGTGCTGGCGCTGGCCCTGGGCGTGCTGATGACGCTGCCGATCGGCGGCGCCGACATGCCGGTGGTGATCTCGCTGTACAACGCCTTCACCGGCCTGGCGGTGGCCTTCGAGGGCTACGTGCTCGGCAACGAGGCGCTGATCATCGCCGGCATGATGGTCGGCGCGGCCGGCATCCTGCTGACCCGGCTGATGGCCAAGGCGATGAACCGGCCGATCCGCGGCGTGCTGTTCTCCAACTTCGGCGGCGGCGGCCAGGCGCAGGCGATCGCCGGCAGCCAGAAGCCGATCGAGGCCGGCGACGTGGCGGCGATGATGGCCTACGCCGAGCGCGTGGTGATCGTGCCCGGTTACGGCATGGCGGTGGCGCAGGCGCAGCACAAGATCTGGGAACTGGCGCAGCGGCTGATCGAGCGCGGAGTCAAGGTCAAGTTCGCGATCCACCCGGTGGCCGGGCGCATGCCCGGGCATATGAACGTGCTGCTGGCCGAGGCCGGCGTGCCCTACGACCTGATCGCCGACATGGACGACATCAACCCCGAGTTCGCCAGCACCGACGTGTCACTGGTGATCGGCGCCAACGACGTGGTCAATCCGGTGGCCAAGACCGACCCGGCCAGCCCGATCTACGGCATGCCGATCCTGGACGTGGTCAATTCCAGGAACGTCATCGTCATCAAGCGCGGCAAGGGCACCGGCTTCGCCGGCATCGAGAACGCGCTGTTCTATGCCGACAACACCCGCATGCTGTACGGCGACGGCGCCGAGGCGGCCGGCGCCCTGGTCAGCGAACTGAAGGCGCTGGATGGCGGCGGGCATTGAGCCGTTGCGGGCGGAGTGGCGGGGCAGGGGTGACGTAGCGAGCGCAGGGCGCAGGAGCGGCTTCGGCCGCGCCTACAAAAACGATGCGCCTCATGGCCAAGGCGGATGATCGGGGTGTGATCAGGTCGCAACCACCATCGCCACCCAGCGGCGTCCGCCGCGCTCCGGCCGTGCTCAGCGCGCGCTGAAATACGCCGTGGCCACGCCGATGCCCAGCCACAGCAGGTCGCCCGGGCTGTTGGCCAGCACGGTCAGGGTCCAGGCGTAGTGGGCGCCCATCTTCAGCGATGAATCCCAGACGTTCAGGCCCAACCCCGCGCCCATCTGCGCGGCGGCGATGCCCCAGTTGGCGGCGACGATCACCAGCACCGTGGCGCTCATCGCCACGGCGATGCGCAGCGGGCCGCGCGGCAGGTTGCCCAAACGCAGCATCCAGGCGATCTCCAGCGCCACCACCACGGCCATCCAGCCGGCCTGGCGACCCAGCGACAGCGCCACCAGCAACCAGGCGATCAGCGCGGTGAAACAGCCCATGGCGAGCAGCAGGGGCCACAGCCAGTGCGAGGGCCTGGCCGGCGTGGAGGAAGGCGGCATTCGATGTTCCCGGAGAAGGCGTACAGGATACTTCCGGCGCGCGCCCCGCGCACTCGGATAAACTGCACGACTTGCACCGGCGGGGCCTGGCCCCATATCGCCCCCATGTACTCACGCAGCAGCGAACCTGTCCAATTCGAACGCGATTGCGCCGCGGTGATGGTGCCGCAGGGCGACGCGGTGACCCTGCCCGCCGGCAGCTACGGCTATATCACCCAGGCCCTGGGCGGCAGCTACACGGTGTTCGTGGAGGGCAATCTGTTCCGCATCGCCGGCAAGGACGGCGACGCCATCGGCAAGGAGCCGCCGCCGGGGCTGGAGCTGCCCGAGGACGCCGGCGACGAGCAGGTCGAAGCCCTGATCTGGCAGCAATTGCGCACCTGCTTCGACCCCGAGATCCCGTTCAACATCGTCGATCTGGGGCTGATCTACGACGTGACCATGCATGCGCGCGAGGATGGCCAGCGCACCGTCGAGGTCAAGATGACCCTGACCGCGCCCGGCTGCGGCATGGGCGAGATCCTGGTCGACGACGTGCGCAGCAAACTGGAAATGATCCCGACCATCGCCGAGGCCGACGTCGAGCTGGTGTTCGATCCGCCGTGGGGCCGGCATATGATGTCCGAGGCCGCGCGCCTGGAAACCGGCATGCTCTGACCCGCGCGCGACGCTTCGCGCGTCGCGACGGAGCCCGATCGGGCGCCGCCGCTGCCGTCGCCACGACGCTGCGGCCCTGGCCATCCCTCGACTACCACAGGAATTCCCGGTGTCCGCTACCGAGCCGTCCACGCAGTTCCGCCTGACCCCGTCCACCGCCGCGCGCAGCGCCGAGGCGCGCGCGCAGATCCTTGCCGCGCCGGGCTTCGGCAACTATTTCACCGACCACATGGTCGCCATCGAATGGAGCCGCGAGCAGGGCTGGCACGACGCCGAAGTGCGCGCCTACGGCCCGCTGGCGCTGGATCCGGCCGCCTCGGTGCTGCACTACGGCCAGGAGATCTTCGAAGGCATCAAGGCCTACCGCCATGCCGACGGCTCGATCTGGACCTTCCGCCCGGAGGCCAACGGCAAGCGCCTGCAGCGCTCGGCGCAGCGCCTGGCGCTGCCGGAGCTGCCGGTGGAGCTGTTCGTGGAATCGCTGCGGCAGCTGATCGCGGTGGATGCGGCGTGGGTGCCGTCGGCGCCGGAGACCAGCCTGTATTTCCGTCCGTTCATGATCGCCAACGAGGCCTTCCTGGGCGTGCGCGCCGCGCAGAAGGCCGGCTACTACGTCATCGCCAGCCCGGCCGGCGCCTATTTCGCCAAGGGCGTGGCGCCGGTGGCGATCTGGCTGTCCACCGACTACGCGCGCGCCGCCAAGGGCGGCACCGGCGCGGCCAAGTGCGGCGGCAACTACGCCGCCTCGCTGCTGCCGCAGCAGCAGGCGCAGGCGCAGGGCTGCTCGCAGGTGCTGTTCCTCGATCCGGTCGAGGGCAAGTACATCGAGGAACTGGGCGGCATGAACGTGTTCCTGGTGATGCGCGACGGCAGCCTGGTCACCCCGGCGCTGTCGGGCAGCATCCTGGAAGGCATCACCCGCGACAGCATCCTGCAACTGGCCCGCGACCGCGGCATGCAGGTGGTGGAGCGGCAGGTGAGCATCGACGAGTGGCGCGACGGCGTGGCCTCGGGCGAGATCGCCGAGGTGTTCGCCTGCGGCACCGCCGCGGTGGTGACCCCGATCGGCCAGCTCAAGGGCAAGGACTTCGCGGTCGGCGACCTGACCGCGCCCGCCGGCCCGGTGACGCTGTCGCTGCGCCAGGAACTCACCGACATCCAGTACGGCCGCGTGGCCGACCGCCACGGCTGGCTGGTGCGGCTGGGCTGAGCCGAGCGCCCAACGCTGGGGCGGCTGTCGGCTGCCCTGGCGAATGGACCTCATGCCACTTGGCGCATGGTCCGACAGCGTCGACCATCGCCGGCGACGTCCGCGCTGGTGCGCCGGGGCGTGCGATGTGTCGCCGCCCCGCCTCCGCATCGCGCCTTCCCGGGAGTCCGCTCCCCGGACATTCCGTGTCCGTCCCGATGTATGGCGCTGCCATGCAGGCGACCTCTGTCGTCTGTATCCACTGTCTCCTTTTCTTGTCCCGTGTGTCGCGCGGGAGCCAAAAATCTGCCCCTGATTTGCCGAGTCTGGCGTCTTTCCATGCTGCATCGCAGCAAAAATGAGGTGCAGTTCTCTTTATGACATCGACGTTCATTGCATTTCTTCGCTTTGTACAACGGATTTCCGTCACACCCTGCTCCATACGCGCTTGTACTGAGCTAGCGTCGATGAATGGTCGGCAACACGCCATCCGACCGGGCTCGCAACGCACGCCAGGTTCAGGTTTCGACCGGACCGGTGCGGCGCGGAACACCGCCATCAGGCGGCTACTCAACCGAAAGGAAGTCCGAATGTCCGAAATGTCGCATCGTGGGTCGCGCCAGCGTCCGTGGCTGGTCGTGCTGGGCGCCTCCGCTCTCACTTCGCTGCTGTTGGCCACCCCAGCCTTCGCCGGTGACGTGAACCTCTCCGGCCTGTCTTCCGAGCCGACCGTGCAGCGCTTCATCGTCAAGACCCGCGATGCCGCGCCGGTCAGCATCTCCAGCGCGTCCGCCGCCGCTGCGGCGCCCTCGGCGGCGCTGCGCGCGACGCTGCAGTCGGCCGCCGCCGCGCTGCCGGCCAAGAACGGTCGCGCGCTCGGCCTGACCAGCCTGCGCCGCCTGGCGGTGGGTCCGGAAGTGGTCAAGGCCAGCCGTCCGCTGGACCGCGCCGAGGCCGAGACGCTGATGCGGCAGATCGCCGCCGACCCGAACGTCGAATACGTCGAGGTCGACCAGCGCATGACCATCGCGCTGACTCCGAACGATCCGCGCCTGGGCGACCAGTGGGCCTTCGGCACCACCAACGCCGGCATCAACGTGCGCTCGGCCTGGGACAAGGCCAGCGGCGACGGCGTGGTCGTGGCGGTGATCGACACCGGCATCACCAGCCACCCGGACCTCAACGCCAACGTCCTGCAGGGCTACGACTTCATCAGCGATGCGGATTCGGCGCGCGACGGCAACGGCCGCGACAGCAACCCGGCCGACGAAGGCGACTGGGCCGCTGCCGGCGAGTGCTACTCCGGTTCGCCCGCCTCCAATTCCAGCTGGCACGGCACCCATGTGGCCGGCACCATCGCCGCGGTCACCAACAACGGCACCGGCGTGGCCGGCACCGCGTTCAAGGCCAAGATCCTGCCGGTGCGCGTGCTCGGCAAGTGCGGCGGCTATACCTCCGACATCGCCGATGCGATCACCTGGGCCTCCGGCGGCACCGTCAGCGGCGTGCCGACCAACCAGAACCCGGCCGAAGTCATCAACATGTCGCTGGGCGGCAGCGGCACCTGCTCGAGCACCTACCAGAACGCCATCAACGGCGCGGTCAGCCGCGGCACCACGGTGGTGGTGGCGGCGGGCAACAGCTCGACCAACGTGTCCAGCTCGGTGCCGGCCAACTGCAACAACGTGATCGCGGTGGCGGCGACCACCTCGTCGCGGGCCAAGGCCAGCTACTCGAACTACGGCGCGGGCATCGACATCTCCGCGCCGGGCTCGAACATCCTGTCCACGCTCAACGACGGCACCACCACCCCGGGCAACCCGAGCTACGCCTCGTACAACGGCACCTCGATGGCGACCCCGCACGTGGCCGGCGTGGTCGCGCTGATGCAGTCGGTGGCGCCGACCGCGCTGACCCCGGCGCAGGTGGAAAGCACCATCAAGAACACCGCGGCCAGCTTCTCCTGCTCGCAGGGTTGCGGCGCCGGCCTGCTCGACGCCAACGCGGCGGTCACCGCGGCGTTGAACGGCGGCAGCAGCGGTGGTGGTGGTGGTGGCGGTGGCAGCAGCAACGAACTGCAGGATGGCGTGGCGGTCACCAACCTCAGCGCCAACAGCGGTTCCTCGCTGAACTACACGGTCAAGGTGCCGTCCGGCGCCAGCAGCCTGGTGGTCACCACCTCCGGCGGCAGCGGCGATGCCGACCTGTACGTGCGCTTCGGCAGCGCGCCGACCGACTCGGCCTACGACTGCCGTCCGTACAAGAACGGCAACAACGAGAGCTGCACCTTCAACTCCCCGCAGGCCGGCACCTACTACGTGCGGGTGAAGGCGTACAGCACGTTCTCCGGTGTCAGCCTGAAGGCCGACTACTGAGGCACTCCGTCGCGGCGGCCGCGCCATGGCCGCCGCGCACCTCCCGGTGCCGGATCGCAGCGGTCGGCCAGGACGCCGCCGCCGCCACTCTCGGTCGCCCCGCGCTTCGGCGCGGGGCTTTTTGTTTGTGCCGCGTCCGCGTCCGGCCGCCCTGGTCCGGTCGTCTTGATGCATTCCGCAGCCGGGCTCGTCGCCGATCACAGATCTGCACGTTGCGCCGCTTGCGCCCTCCACCCGATCCGCGCCTTGCCGCTATCCGCGGTGCAGGACCGTCCTGCGGCTGTCGCGTACGCGGTGGCTGCGGCCTGCACCGCCACGTTCGAACCTGCGCGGTGGACGGCCGACTGCGCCACGTGTACAGCCCGGGGGGAGTCTCATGTTCGAGTACAGCGTGCTTCGGCGCCGCAGCGCCGCGTGCCTTTTGCTGCTGGCAGCCGCCGGCACCGCCGCT
>NZ_AQOK01000540.1:0-2734 GCF_000364645.1 Xanthomonas sp. SHU 308
CGGCGAGATCGGATTGCAGGCGCTGGCGACGACGCCGAATCCACAGCGTTTCATCGTCACCTATCGCGATGGCGCCGCGCCTGCGCTGGCCTCGCGCGCGGCACCGCTGGCGGAGGCCGCGCGCATGTTGCCGGCCCGGCGCGGCCGTGCCCTCGGCCTGGCATCGTTGCGGCGCCTGGCGACCGGTGCCGACGTCATCGCCGCTGATCGCAGCCTGGATCGCGTCGAGGCGGAGACGCTGATGCGGCGCCTGGCCGCCGATCCGGCGGTCGCGCGCGTGGAGGTCGATGTGCTGTTGCGCCCCTTGCTGGTCCCGAACGATCCTGGCTTGTCCCAACAATGGGCGTTCGGAACCGGGACGGCGACGATCAATGTGCGCCCGGCCTGGGATCTGGCGACGGGCAAGGGCGTGGTGGTCGCAGTGCTCGATACCGGCATCACCGCACATCCGGATCTGACCGCGAACGTGTTGCCGGGCTACGACTTCATCAGCGATCCCCTGGTGGCCGGCGATGGTGGCGGCCGCGACCGTGACGCCGCCGATCCGGGCGATGGCTATCCCGCCAATACCTGCGGTGCCGGTACGCCGGCGGCGAGTTCGAGTTGGCACGGCACCCATGTGGCCGGCACCATCGCCGCGGTCACCAATAATGCCGCCGGTGTCGCCGGCGTCGCCTTCAACGCGAAGCTCCTGCCGGTGCGTGTGCTGGGTAAATGCGGTGGTTATCTCTCCGATGTCGCCGACGCCATCGTCTGGGCGTCCGGCGGCGCCATCGCTGGCGTTCCCGCCAACCCGACGCCGGTGCAGGTCATCAACCTGTCGCTGGGTGCCGCCGGAAGCTGTTCGCCGACGATGGCAGGGGCGATCGCGAGTGCGGTTGCGCGCGGGACCAGCGTCGTCGTCGCTGCGGGCAACAGCAACAGCGATGTCGCCGGCAGCGTGCCCGCCAACTGTCCGAACGTGATCGCGGTGGCCGCGACCACCTCCGCCGGCGCCCGTGCCAGTTTTTCCAACTATGGGGCGGGCGTGGACATTGCCGCTCCCGGACAGGGCATCCTGTCCACGCTCAATACCGGCACGCTGGGGCCGGGGGCGCCGGCGTATGCGTCCTACAGCGGCACCTCGATGGCGGCGCCGCACGTGGCCGGCGTCGCCGCGCTGGTGCTGTCGGCAGCGCTGAATCCGCTGACGCCGGCGGAACTGGAGGCCCGGCTGAAGGCCACCGCCAGCCCGCTGCCGGTGGCGTGCACTGCCGGCTGCGGTGCAGGGCTGGTCAATGCGGGTGCGGCGGTGGCGGCGACAGTGAAGGCGCAGACGCTGGTGCGTGGCATGCCGATGGCAAATCTGTCGCTCAAGGCGGGAACGTCGCTGTACTACCAGATCACCGTGCCCGCCGGCACGTCGGCGCTGACGCTGGCCCTGAGCGGCGGCAGCGGCAATGCCGATCTGTACCTGCGCGCGGGCGCCCTGCCGACCGATACCGCATACGGTTGCCGGTCGGTCGCCGCCGGTACCACCGAGCGCTGCACGCTGACCTTGCCGGCCGGGCTCTATTACGTGCGGATCAAGGCGGTCACCGCGGTGGCGGGCGTGAGTGCGACCGCGAGTTACTGACGCGCCTCACTCGCACAGGTCGCAGGCACGTGCCTGCAGTGCGTCGAGCACCTGCGCGGCCTCCATTTCCAGCAGCAGGCCGCGCTGCCCGGCGTTGAACCAGACGCTGCCTGCGCCCAGTGCCGTTTGCTCGATCAGCACCGGCGCCGGCCGCTGCTGGCCCAGCGGACTGATGCCGCCGACCTTGTAGCCGAGCCGGTGCGGCGCTCGGCCTCGGCGGCCTCCATCATCCGCGCCGCCTTGCCGCCCGCGGCGGCGGCCAGTTTCTTCAACTGCACGCGGCGGTCGGACGGGACCACCACGCAGACCGCGCGCGTGTCGACCCAGGCCATCAGACTCTTCAGCACCCGCTCCGGCGGCAGGCCCAGCGCCTGTGCGGCCTGCAGGCCCTTGGCGCCGGCTTCGGCTTCGTAGTCGTAGGGATGCAGCCGGTAGACGATGCCGGCCGCATCCAGCGCCTTGGTCGCGCGCGTGGCCTTGGACATCGCCGCTCAGGCCGCTTCGAAACGGTTCGCCGCCACGTTCTTGCGCACCTTCTGCGGATCCCAGATGCGCCCGTTCATGGCGATGTAGACGCCGGCCGGCAGCGACTGCACTGCGCCGACCGCGCAGCCGATGTTGAACTCGGCGTCGGAGCCGCGGAAGCGCGCCGGGTTCAGCGCGCCGGTCATCACGATGGTCTTGCCCTCGATCGCCTGCAGCACCTTGCCGGTCTGCACCATCGAGTCGGTGCCGTGGGTGATCAGCACATGGCGCGCGGACTGCGCGGCGATGGTGGCGCGGATCAGCTCGCGGTCTTCGTCGGTGATGTGCAGCGAATCCTTGCGGATGATCGGGATCACCGTGAAGCGGAAGGTCACGCCCAGTTCCTTGAGGATCTGGCCGATCTGCGGGTCGCCGATCTGGTAGTCGGACTTGTCGTCGAAGTAGATCTTGTCGATCGTGCCGCCGGTGGTGACGATCAGGAGTTCTTCCATTGCCGTTCCTAGAAGCATGTCGGGGCGTGGCCGTGGCCGCGCAGGCCGTCCATGATACCGGGCGCGGCGGTACGGCCGCTCAGTCGCGCCCGGCCGCGCCGCGGCGGCGGGCGAAGCGTGCGCGGATGCCCGGCGCGCTGGA
>NZ_AQOK01000541.1:0-921 GCF_000364645.1 Xanthomonas sp. SHU 308
GCGCGCGCGGCCGGTGGTCGCGGCCAGCGCGCGCCTGGCGACCCTGGCCGCGGACCTGGGGTTCGTCGACGTCGCACAGGCGGCCGGACCGATGCCGCAGCAGTTGGTCGCCGCAGCGGCCGCGATCGTAACGCGCTCGCCACCTCGCTGAACGCGGACCGCCGCCCGGGTTGCGGCCGCAGTGCCGCTCACGCCATGCTCCGGCGGTGCCGCGCCGACCGCCGCCTTGCTCGCGACGGGCGACGGCCCCCAGGACGCTGCCGATGACCGACGAAATCCCGATCACGCCTCGCCGTTCCACACGCTGGATCTGGTTGCTGCTGGTGCTCGCCACGCTGGCCGCGCTGGCGTTCGCCGGCTGGCGTGGCTGGGACTGGTGGCAGGCGCGCAGCGCGCGCGAACTGGCCCAGCAGTCGGACCTGCAGCAGCAACTGCAGGCCTTGCAGCAGGCCCAGGACAGCCTGCGCCGCGACCAGCGCGCCACCGCGCAGCGGCTCCAGGACGCGGCCAGCACCAACCGCGTGCTGCGCGACGAAATGCTCGGCCTGAGCCAGCGCAGCGCGCTGCTGGAGGCCAATGTCGCCAAGCTCGCCGATTCCAACCGTCACGGCGCGCAGGCGCTGCGCCTGGACGAGGTCGAACTGCTGCTCAACCAGGGCCAGCAGCGGCTGCTGCTGGCCGGCGATGCGGCCGGCGCGCGGCGTGCCTACGCGCTGGCCAGCGGTGTGCTGGACGGCATCGACGATCCGCAATTCCTCAACCTGCGCCAGGCGCTGCTGCAGGAACGCACCGCGCTGGACGCGCTGGGCGACGGGCCGCAGGCACGCCTGGCGGCGCAACTGGATGCCTTCGCCGCCAGCCTGGACAAATTGCCGACGCAATTGCCGGAGAGCGCGCAGCAGCCGCTGTGGCAGGGGGCGC
>NZ_AQOK01000542.1:0-6963 GCF_000364645.1 Xanthomonas sp. SHU 308
CCGCTGGTGAAGATCCGCCCCTCGCAGGGCGGCGTCCTGGCCGCCGGCTCGGAGCGCGTGGCCGCCCACGACGCGCTGCAGCTCGACCTGACCCTGGCGCGCGCGGCGCTGGAACGCGGCGACACGCGTGGCTATCGCAGCGCCCTGGCCGGCGCCGGGCGCTGGCTGTCGCGGCTGTGGCCGGAGTCGCCGCAACTGCGCGAACGCCGCGCCGCGCTGCGCACCCTGGCCAATGCCGATCTGCGCCCGACCATTCCCGAACTCGGAACCACCCTGCAACAGTTGCGCGCGATGCGCGACGCAAGGAGCCCGTCATGAAATCCCTCCGTTCCCTGATCGTGCTGTTGATCGTCATCGCGCTGGGCGTGATCGGTGCGCAATGGCTGGGGCAGGACCAGGTGCGCCAGCTCGGCGAGGTGATCGTGCGCGTCGGCGGCACCGACTACATCGCCTCGCTGCCGCAGGCCTCGCTGCTGCTGGTGATCGCGTTCCTGGCGCTGTGGCTGGTGTGGAACGTGCTCAGTTTCCCGTTCCGCGCCTGGGGCCGGCGCCGCCGCAAGCAGTCGCGCGCGCGCCTGCTCGACGGCCTGGCCGCCGCCCACGCCGGCCAGTGGACGCGGGCCGAGAAGCAGCTCAACGCCGCCGCCGAAGACCCCGAGGTCAGCGCCATCGCCCTGATCGCCGCGGTACGCGCGGCCGATGCGCGCGGCGACCGCGAGGCGACCGAGCGCCACCTGCGGCGCCTGGCCGAACGCGATCCCGCCGCGCATGCACTGCTGCTGGCCGAACTGCATCTGGAGCAGCAGCGCCCGGTCGATGCGATCAATGCGCTGGACGTGGCCGCGGCGCAGCCGCTGCCGCCGCGCGGGCTGTTGCTGCGCACCGAGGCACTGACCCGCATCGGTCGTGCCGGCGAGGCCTACGGCCAGCTCGGCGCGATCCGCCAGCAGCAGGCGCTGCCGCTGGAGGCGATCGCCACGCTGGAAACGCGCCTGGCCGCGGCCTCGCTGGACCAGGCCGCCGATGCCAATGCCCTGGCCGAGCGCTGGGAGAGCCTGCCCAAATCGCTGCGCAGCGAGCCGGCGGTGGTCGCCGCCTACGCGGTGCGCGCAGCGGCGCTGCGCTGGGACGATGCGGCGCTGCGCAGCCTGGAGCAGGCGCTGGACACGCGCTGGGACGAAGGCCTGGCCGCGCTGTACGGACGCCTGCCGGTGGAGAAGTACGATTCGCGCCGCGCCAGCGCGCAGCGCTGGCTGCAGGCGCATCCGGACAGCCCGGCGCTGCTGCTGACCCTCGCGCGTCTGGCCAGCCGCCAGCAGCAGTGGCCGCAGGCCGAGGAATTCCTGCACCGCGCGCTGGCGCTGGGTGCCGGTGCCGAGGCCTGGGAAGTGTTCGGCGACGGCTATGCCGACGCCGGCGACATGCTCGCGGCGCAGCGCTGCTACGCCAATGCGCTGCGCGTGCAGCGCGGCGAGCTCGCCCAGCCGCTGCCCGAACCGGTCGCGCCGGTGACCCCGATCGCGCCGGCGCCGGACAGCACGGAACGCCGCGACGACCATGGATTCCCGCGGCTGGAGGGTTGAGTCCGTCCCCGTGTTGTCAGAGATGGCCGAGCCTGCAAGACCAGGCCGGGCACGCTGATCCGCGGCGAAAGCGCGTCATGGCTGCTTCCGGACGCGGCAGCGCACGCGCATCGCTCCTGCGCCGATCAGCGAAGAGGAGCACGGCAGAAGGCCTGGGCCACGTCGTGTGCCCAGGCCGGCGGCGCGCCGGTCATCGCATCCGAAGGTAGGCCGGCCGCGTCCGTCCGCTCAGCGCCGCAAGGCCGGCGGCAGCGCCGGCAGGCGCGCCAGGAACTCGGGCGCCAGGCCCTTGTAGCGCGCGTAGCGCTCGTCCATGCGCCGCGGCACCAGGATGCGCGCGCCGAACATGCCCCAGATCAGCATGACCAGGAACACGGCGCCTCCCAGCCAGAACCCGCTCTCGCCGCCGACGGCGAATCCCAGCAGCGTGCCAACCAGGAAGGCACCGGCGATCAACAGGATGTACCGGTTGCGCCGACGCCGATGCGCCGCGCACATCCCGAGCACATGGCTGCTGCGCTTGCGCGCGACCAGCGCCGCGATCGCATAGACCAGGATGCTCACCAGGATCAGCGCGTACCAGCCCGGCGCGTGCCAGTAGAAGGTGCGCTTCTTGAGTTCGTCGTTGCCCAGCGCCGCCCCGCACTTCACGCAGTGCGGCGGGAACGGCGCATCGCGCAGGCACAGCAAATCCGTGCCATCGCGCCACAACGTCTCGCCCGGCAACGGCGGCGGCAGGCTGGACGGACTGGCGACGCTGGGCGCCTGGTACGGATTGAAACTGCCCTGCTCGGTCATGGCCTGCGCCCCCTGCGCGCCGTGTCGCCCGCGTGACGCAGGCGAATCGGCGGGCATGGTAGCGCGGCCGATGCAGCGCGGTAAGCGCCGGCGGCGCCGGCGCGCAAGGACCGGTGGATGGCGCGCAGGCGTGTCCTGGGAGGATATGGGCACGCGTGCAGGCACGCGCCCGCACCGGGGTCAGCGTTCGACGATCGCCACCACGCCCATGCCGCCGGCGGTGCAGATGGAGATCAGCGCGCGGCCGCCGCCGCGTTCGACCAGTTGCTTGGCGACGGTGGCGACGATGCGCGCGCCGGTCGCGGCGAACGGATGGCCGGTGGCCAGCGACGAGCCCACCGGGTTGATCTTGGCCGGATCGATCTGCCCCAGCGGCGCGTCCAGGCCGAGCCGGGTGCGGCAGTAGTCCTCGCTCTCCCAGGCACGCAGGGTGCACAGCACCTGCGCGGCGAAGGCCTCGTGGATCTCGTAGATGTCGAAGTCCTGCAAGCGCAGGCCATGGCGCTTGAGCATCTCCGGCACGGCCACGGTCGGCGCCATCAACAGGCCTTCGCCGTGCACGAAATCCACCGCCGACACCTGCGCATCGCGCAGGTAGGCCATCGGCACGTGGCCATGCGCCTGCGCCCATTCTTCCGAGGCCAGCAGCACCGCGGCGGCGCCGTCGGTCAGCGGGGTCGAGTTGGCCGCAGTCAGAGTGCCGCGGCCGCTGACCTTGTCGAAGGCCGGCTTCAGCGTGGCCAGCTTCTCCAGCGAGGTATCCGCGCGCAGGATGTTGTCGCGCTCCACGCCGCGGAACGGCGCGATCAGGTCGGCGAAGAAGCCGCGCTCGTAGGCGGCGGCCAGCTTGTGGTGCGAGGACACCGCCCAGGCGTCCTGCGAATCGCGCGAGATGTTCCACTGCTTGGCCATGTCCTCGCAGTGGTCGCCCATGCTCTTGCCGGTGCGCGGCTCGGCCACGCCCGGGAACTCGGGCTTGAGCTCGGCGAACTTGAAGCCGCGGGTCAGCGCGCGCAGCTTGTCGCCGGTGCTCTTGGCACGGTTGGCCGCCAGCAGCCGCGCGCGCAGCTTCTTGCCGTAGACGATCGGCACCTCGGAGGTGGTGTCCGAACCGCCGCCGATGCCCGACTCGATCTGCCCCAGCGCGATCTTGTTGGCGACGGTGATGATGCTGTCCAGGCTGGTGCCGCAGGCGCGTTGCAGGGTGATGCCCGGAGTCAGCGGCGACAGCCCGGAGGACAGCGCCGCCTCGCGGCCCAGGTTCCAGTCGCTGGAATGTTTGATCACCGCGCCCATCGCCACTTCGCCCAGCTGCTGCCCGTGCAGCCCGTAACGCTCGACCAGCGCGCCCAGCGTGCGCACCGACATGCCGAGGTTCCCGACATCCGCATACGCCGTGTTCTGCCGGCAAAACGGAATGCGGACGCCGCCGAGAATGGCGACGGGACGGGCTGCTGGCATGGGATTACCTCGCGCGAGGGGAGTCGGGGACATGGCCTGCACGGTAGCGCAGGCATAATGAAGCGAGTGTAGCTATGCGCCCGCGACGGGCCAACCGCCAATCCCATGACCCAAGCCTCCGCCACTCGCCACGCCCACGGGGTCATCGCCCTGGAATTGTCCTCCGGGCGCGAACCGGCGCACCCGGCGCTGCCGCATGCGCAGGCCGCCGACCTGGCCGAGAAGGTCGGCCGCGACCTGGCGCAACTGGTGCCGGCGGTGCGCGAACTGGAACTGAGCCTGGCCGGCGCGCATTTCGACCCGGCCGAAGCGTTGCGTCCGGGCTGGCCGCTGCACCGGCGCCTGGAGGAACTCGCCGCCCGCGCGCCCAGCCGTCACGACGGCCCGCGACTGCTGGCCTTCGGCACCGATGCCGACGGCAGCGTGCCGCTGCCGTTCCAGGCCGATGCCGGCCTGCGCGGCGGCGCATTGCGGGTGGTGCCGTTCCTGCTCAGCGGCCCGGCCGACACCGTGCAGGCGGTGGCCGAAGCGCTGGAGGATGTGTTGCTGGCGCAGGGTATGGCGCAGGCCGATACCGCGCTGCTCGCGCAGCAGGGCTTTGGCGCGGAGATCGAGCACGCCCGCTACCTGACCGGCCACGACCTGGCGGCGATGATGTCCATGCAGTACGACAACCAGGGTCTGGCACCGCTGTGGCCGCTGATCGAGACCGCGCTGCTGGCGCCGGACCAGGAAGAATGGCTGCAGGCCCCGCCGGAGCCGCTGCTGCGCTACCGCGAAGGCGAGGTGCGCATGGCGCTGTTCGACCCGGCCAGTTGGTGCGCGCACTACGCCTACGACCGCCAGGACTGCGAGCGCCTGCAGCGGGTCTACGAGCAGTACCTGGCGCGCCAGCGGCAGCTGGCCGCGGTACTCGAGGCCCACGGCCTGCCGGTGCTGTATGTGCATTGCGAGAGCGGGCAGGACGCCAAGCAGGCGTTGCTGGCGGCCTGAGCCGCGTCAGCACCTCCACTGGCGTGTCACCGCCCGAAAGGAGCAAGCGGGCCAGCGGTGGACTCCGGCAGGCGCAGTTGGAGAGAGAACGCGATACCGGGCTGACGCAGCGACAGGTGGCCGCAACGGCATGTCGCAGCATCCACGGCGCTGGCCTGGCACCGCGGGGTTGCAGCAGTGCAGACGAACTTGATTTCCAGCAGGGACATCCATGCACACCGTGTTGACCGTGGACGCGCTGTGCGCGCGCCAACAGGCGGGCGAACACCTCAAGTTCGTCCACTTCTGGGGGCATACGCCGAAACAGCCCGGCGCCATCGACCGCAGTTGCTTCAGCCAATGGTTCGAGGCGCCGTTCGTGCTCGATTCGGTGACCTACCCCACCGCCGAGCATTACATGATGGCCGGCAAGGCGCGGCTGTTCGGCGATCATGCCGCCTGTGCTCGCATTCTGGCCGCCGCGCATCCCGGAGAAGCCAAGGCGATCGGGCGGGAGATCCAGGGTTTCGATGAATACACCTGGCGCGATGCCCGCATGCAGTTGGTCATCGCGGGCAACCTGGGCAAGTTCGGCCAGCATGCGGCGCTGAAGACCTTCCTGCTCGGGACCGGCGGCAGGGTGCTGGTCGAAGCCAGTCCGGTCGACCGGATCTGGGGCATCGGCCTGGCGGCGGACGACCCGCGCGCCGCCGATCCCACGACGTGGCAGGGCGAGAACCTGCTGGGCTTCGCCCTGATGGAGGTCCGCCGGCGACTGGCGGAATCAGATCCTCGCTGAGCGCGACAGACGATGCCGCTCTGCTTCATGCAGCCTCGATCCGGCGCGACTGGAGCCACTTTCCGGATATCAGCGGATCCAGGAAGCGAAAGACAGCGGCGCCCGCAACACGGATGCCGCCATCACGAACGTCATCCAGCGTGCACTTACTGCGCCGGCGCGGCCGCCGCGTCGCCCTTGATCACGCCACAGGCCAGGCGGCCGCCGGCGTTGCCGGTGGGCTGGCTCTTGTAGTCGTCCGGGTCGGCGTGGACGATCACCGCGTGGTTGAGGATGTCGAAGCCGTCGCCCTTGCCGATGTTGACATTGTTGGACACCGCCGCATCGATGGTCGCCTTGCCGTCGGCGTCGGCCTTGAGGTTGGGCATGTCGCCGCCGTGGTGCGGATCGCTGCCGACCTGGCCGTGCTCGGTCTTGGCCGGGTTGAAGTGGCCGCCGGCGCTGCTGCCGTCCGGCGCGCTGCAGTCGCCGAACTCGTGGATGTGGAAGCCGTGCTCGCTGTTGGGCTTGAGCCCGGTGATGGTGCCGGTGACATGCACGGCGCCGTCGACGGTGGTGAACTTGACCTCGCCGGCCACTTCATTGCCCTGGGTCGGGCTGAGCGCGGCGCTGGCGCTGCCGGTGGCATTGGTCGCTGCCGGCGGTGCGCTCGCGGCCGGGGCGGCGGCGGGTTCGGGGGTCGCCGCCGGGGTGGAGGCGGGTTCTTCGCGCTTGCAGGCGCTCAGCGCCAGGGTGGTGGCCAGGAACAGCAGACTGGGAAGGGTAC
The DNA here is from genome assembly GCF_000364645.1 of Xanthomonas sp. SHU 308. Lineage (NCBI taxonomy): Bacteria > Pseudomonadati > Pseudomonadota > Gammaproteobacteria > Lysobacterales > Lysobacteraceae > Xanthomonas > Xanthomonas sp. SHU 308. Next base: position 6,380 of record NZ_AQOK01000542.1, read on the forward strand.
GACGCACGGGGGTTCTCCTTCGTTGCAGAGCCGCGGAATGCGGACGGACCTCCCAGGCGGACCCGGGCGGAAGTAGCGATGCGAGGTCAGCGCAGCGGGCGGATCACGCCGCAGGCCACGCGCGCGCCGGCGTTGCCGGCCGGCTGGCTGCGGTAGTCGTCCGGATCGGCATGCGCGACCAGCGCGCGGCCGACGATGTCGTTGGCCGCGCCGCCGCCGAGCACCACGCCGTGCAGCAGCACGTCGATCTGCGCGGTGCCGTCGGCATTGGCGTTGAGGTTGTCCATGTCGCCGGCGTGGTGCGGGCCGCTGCCGGCGCGGCCGTGCGGCGCGCCGAGCGGATTGAAGTGGCCGCCGGCGCTGCTGGCGTCGGCCGCGCTGCAATCGCCGCGCTCGTGCACGTGGAAGGCAAAACTGTGGTTGGGCTGCAGGCCGCCGAGGGTGCCGGTGATGCGCACGCCACCGGGGGCGGCGACCAGCGACAGCTTGCCGCTGACCAGGCTGCCGGAGGCCGGCGCCAGCACGGCCTGCGCCTGCTGCACGGTGCCGGCACTGGCCAGCGGCGGCGCCTTGGGCGGCGGCGG
>NZ_AQOK01000543.1:0-1828 GCF_000364645.1 Xanthomonas sp. SHU 308
TGGCTGCTGGTGCTGGGCGGCAGCCAGGGCGCGCGCGTACTCAACCAGGCGCTGCCGCAGGCGCTGGCCGCGCTCGGCACGGCCGTCGAGGTGCGCCACCAGTGCGGCGAAGCGCTGCGCGAGGAAGCCGCGCGCGCCTATGCCGATGCCGGCGTCGCCGCCAGCGTCGAAGCCTTCATCGGCGACATGGCCGCCGCCTACGCCTGGGCCGACCTGGTGGTGTGCCGCGCCGGCGCCTCGACCCTGGCCGAACTGTGCGCGGTCGGCATCGGCAGCGCGCTGGTGCCGTTCGCCGCCGCCGTCGACGACCACCAGACCCGCAACGCCGAATACCTGGTCGAGCGCGGCGCCGCCGTGCTGCTGAAGCAGGACGACGCCCTGGCCGGCCGTCTGCAGCGCGTGCTGCGCGACCTGCTGGCGCAGCCTGCGCAGCGCCTGGCGATGGCCGAGGCCGCGCGCCAGCTGGCCAAGCCGGATGCGGCCGAGCGGATTGCGGACATCGTGTTGGAAGAAGCCGGGAATGGAGAACCGGGAATGGGGAATGGGTACAAGCACAATCAAGGGCAGAATCACGCAGTGACACACGCAGACACGAACACGCGACAGGCACGGATCGCTGCCGCCGCCGCGCTTCTTCCAATTCCCGATTCCCGTTTCCCCATTCCCGCCTCCGCAGGAGGCCAGCAATGATCCGCCGTCTCCACGACACCGGCGATCTGGTCCGTGCGTTCCCGCGCGTGCACTTCGTCGGCATCGGCGGCACCGGCATGAGCGGCATCGCCGAGGTCATGCTGACCCTGGGCTATGAGGTCTCCGGTTCGGACAACGCCGACAATGCGGCGACCCGACGCCTGGTCAAGCTCGGCGCGCGGGTGATGCGCGGGCACTCGGCGGCCAACGTGCTCGGTACCGACTGCGTGGTGGTGTCCAGCGCGATCCGCGAGGACAACCCGGAACTGATGGAGGCGCGCAGCCAGCGCATTCCGATCATGCCGCGCGCGGCGATGCTGGCCGAACTGATGCGCTTCCGCCGCGGCATCGCGGTGGCCGGCACCCACGGCAAGACCACCACCACCAGCTTGGCCGCGGCGGTGCTCAGCGAAGGCGGGCTGGACCCGACCTTCGTGATCGGCGGGCAGCTGCTCGCCGCCGGCGCCAACGCCAAGCTCGGCGGCGGCCAGTGGCTGGTGGCCGAGGCCGACGAGAGCGACGGCAGCTTCCTGCGCCTGAACCCGTTGATCTCGGTCATCACCAACATCGATGCCGATCACCTGGAGAACTACGGCAACGACTTCGCCCGGGTCCAGGCGGCATTCGCCGAGTTCCTGCAGCGCCTGCCGTTCTACGGCCTGGCGGTGCTGTGCATCGACGATCCGGAAGTGGCCGCGCTGGCGGCGAAGACCCCGCGCCATGTGATGAGCTACGGGCTCAGCGAGAACGCCGACGTGCGCGCCGAGGACGTGGTGCAGGATGGTCCACGCATGCGCTTCACCCTGCGCCTCCCGGAAGGCAGCAGCATCCCGGTGACCCTGGCGCTGCCGGGCCGCCACAACGTGCTCAACGCGCTGGCCGCCGCCGCCATCGGCTGGCAACTGGGCGTGGCGCCGGAGGCGATCGCCAGCGCGCTGCAGAGCTTCGCCGGCATCGGCCGCCGCTTCAACGACCTGGGCGAAGTGACCACCGCCGGCGGCGCGCGCGTGCGCGTGGTCGACGACTACGGCCACCACCCGCGCGAGCTGGCCGCGGTGTTCGCCGCCGCCCGCGGCGGCTGGCCGGACAAGCGCCTGGTAGTGGCGTTCCAGCCGCATCGCTACAGCCGCACCCGCGA
>NZ_AQOK01000544.1:0-12100 GCF_000364645.1 Xanthomonas sp. SHU 308
AGTTCGACGCCTTCGCCGCGGTGCTGTCGGAAGTGGACGCGCTGGTGCTCAGCGAGGTCTACCCGGCCGGCGAGGCGCCGATCCCGGGCGCAGACGCGCGCTCGCTGGCGCGCGCGATCCGCGCGCGCGGCCGCAGCGAGCCGGTGGTGGTCGGCCAGGTCGGCGAACTCGACAGCGTGCTGCCGGACGTGCTGCAGGACGGCGACCTGCTGCTGATGATGGGCGCGGGCGACATCGGTTACGTGGCCCAGCACATCGCCCAGCACGGCTTCGCCGGCGGAGCCGACGCATGAGCGCGCAGACCCTGCCGCCGCCGCGCGTCACCGACCCGGCCGCGTTCGGCCGCGTCGCCGTGTTGCTCGGCGGCACCTCCAGCGAACGCGAGGTGTCGCTGAACTCCGGCGCCAACGTGCTCGAGGCGCTGCGCAGCCGCGGCGTCGACGCGAAGCCGGTGGATGGCATTCCCGCCTTGCTCGAGCGCATCCGCGCCGGCGAAGTCGATCGCGTGTTCAACATCCTCCATGGCGGCGACGGCGAGAACGGCGTGCTGCAGGGGCTGCTGCGTGCGTTGCAGGTGCCGTTCACCGGCCCCGACGTGCTCGGCAGCGCGCTGACCCTGGACAAGATCCGCACCAAGCAGGTGTGGATCGCCGCCGGCCTGCCGACGCCGGGCTTCGCCCGCATCGACGCCCAGGCCGACCTGGCCGCGGCCGCCGCCGCGCTGGGCTACCCGCTGTTCGTCAAGCCGGCCTGCGAAGGCTCCAGCGTCGGCGTGTTCCGCGTGCTGTCCGAGGCCGACCTGGCGCCGGTGCGCGCCTTCGCCGCCGACTACCGCGGCGAGCTGCTGATGGAGCAGATGGTGCAGGGCGAGGAATACACCGTCGGCATCCTCGGCGATATCGCGCTGCCGTCGATCCGCATCGTCCCCGCCGGCGACTGGTACGACTACCACGCCAAGTACATCGCCGAGGACACCCAGTACCTGTGCCCGGGCATGCAGGGCGAGGACGAGACCCAGATCCGCCAGCTCGCGCTGCAGGCCTTCGCCGCCGCCGGCTGCAGCGGCTGGGGCCGCGTGGACGTGATGCGCGACCGCGTGCGCGGCCTGCAACTGATCGAGGTCAACACCGCCCCGGGCATGACCAGCCACTCGCTGGTGCCCAAGGCCGCAGCGCAGCTCGGCGTGGATTTCGCCGGCCTGTGCTGGCGCATCCTGGAGCAGACGCTGTGACGCCGGGAATCGGAAATCGGGAATGGGGAATGGGCAAGAGCGGTGCCGCGTGCGCGGCCGCTTGTGCCTTGCCCATTCCCCATTCCCGATTCCCCATTCCCGCGCACCGGACGGTGCGCCCATGAACGCCTCCCTGCGCATCCTCGCCTGGCTGCTGGCGCTGGCCCTGGTCGCGCTGCCGATCGTGGCCGTGCTCAACGGCTGGGTCGGGGCCGAGCGCTGGCCGCTGAGCCGGCTGCAGGTGAGCGGCGATTTCAAGCGCGTGTCCGCCGAGCAGTTGCGCCAGGTGGTGCTGCCGTATGCGCGCCGTGGTTTCTTCGCGGTGCGCCTGCAGGATGCGCAGGACGCGATCGAGCGCCTGCCGTGGGTGGAGAGCGCGCGCGTGCGCAAGCGCTGGCCGGACGTGCTGGAAGTGCGCGTCGTCGAACACCGCCCATTCGCGCGCTGGGGTGCGGACCGCATGCTGTCCGAGCAGGGCCGCATCTTCGCCCTGCCCAACGAACTGCGCGACGTGGCGCTGCCGCATCTGGCCGGCCCGGACGCCAAGGCCGCCGACGTGGTCGCGCTGTACAACACCTCGCGCGCACTGTTCGCGCCGGTCGGCCTGCCGGTGCAGGGCGTGGCACTGGACGCGCGCGGCAGTTGGTCGCTGGCGCTGGGCAACGGCGTGCAGGTGGTGGTCGGCCGCGACGACGCGCGTGCCCGCCTGGAGCGCTTCGCCCGGGTGCTGCCGCAACTGCTGCAGCCGGGCCAGCCGCCGCTGGCGCGCGCCGATCTTCGCTACACCAACGGATTCACCGTGGCATGGGTACCCGAGAGCAAAGAGCCGAGTAAGGAGCCGGGCAAGGAAAAGAAGCCTGCGGCACCGGCCCAGCCCGCGCGGCACGCGGCACTGGCCGACCCTCCATCCCATCGCGAGAGCCCGCTCTTCTCCCTTCCCCATTCCCGATTCTCTATTCCCGGCTCCAAGACATGAACCGCAAAGGCGACAAATCCCTCATCGTTGGACTGGACATCGGCACCTCCAAGGTCGTCGCGCTGGTCGGCGAATACTCGCCCGGCAACCCGATCGAGGTGATCGGCATCGGTTCGCACGAGTCGCGCGGGCTCAAGCGCGGCGTGGTGGTGGACATCGAATCCACCGTGCAGTCGATCCAGCGCGCGATCGAGGAAGCCGAGCTGATGGCCGGCTGCGAGATCCGCTCGGTGTACGCGTCGATCTCCGGCAACCACGTGCAGTGCAAGAACTCGCCGGGCATCGTGCCGATCCGCGACGGCGAGGTGACCTGGAACGACCTGGACCGCGTGCTGGAAGCGGCCAAGGCGGTGGCGATCCCGGCCGACCAGCGCATCCTCCACGCGATCCCGCGCGAGTACGTGCTGGACGATTCGCAGGAAGGCATCCGCAACCCGGTCGGCATGACCGGCGTGCGCCTGGAGGTGCACGCGCACCTGGTGGTGTGCGCGCAGTCGGCCGCCGCCAACATCAGCAAGTGCGTGCAGCGCTGCGGCCTGCAGGTGGACGACCTGATCCTGTCCTCGCTGGCGTCCTCGGTGGCGGTGCTGACCGCCGACGAGCGCGAGCTGGGCGTGGTGCTGGTGGACATGGGCGCCGGCACCACCGATCTGGCGGTGTTCGTGCAGGGCGCGATCTGCCACACCGCCTCGCTGCCGATCGCCGGCGACCACGTCACCAACGACATCGCGCACATGCTGCGCACGCCGACCCCGGAAGCCGAGCAGATCAAGGTGCGCTACGCCTGCGCGCTGGCGCAGCTGGCCACTGCCGAGGAAAGCATCCAGGTACCCAGCGTCGGCGACCGTCCGCCGCGGCGCATGCCGCGCCATTCGCTGGCGCAGGCGGTGCAGGGCCGCTACGAGGAAATCTTCGAGATGGTGCAGGCGGAACTGCGCCGCTCCGGCTTCGAGGAACTGGTGCGCGCCGGCATGGTGCTGACCGGCGGCGCCTCGAAGATGGAAGGCGTGGTCGAACTGGCCGAGGAAATGGTGCAGATGCCGGTGCGCGTGGGCATTCCCCAGCACGTCACCGGCCTGGGCGAAGTCGTCGGCAACCCGGTCCACGCCACCGGCGTGGGCCTGCTGCTGATGGGCAGCCAGATCGAACACCCACGCCGCCCGTCGCTGCCGACCGGCCGCGCCGGCAGCTTGTTCAAGAAATTGAAGAACTGGTATCGCGGCGAGTTTTGAGGGCCGGGAATGGTGAATCGGGAATTGGGAATGGGTAAGAGCAAAAGCAAAGGCAGTGCGGTGAGATCGGTGGAGAGCGGTGAGAGAAGGTAGGTAGGCGTGGTTTTTTTGCAATTCCGCTGAGGAAAGGGTCCCGGGCTGGAGACGCGCTGTTGCGATTCCCCACTCCCGATTCCCCATTCCCAGCTTCCAAACAACAACACTCGCCGAAATGCGGGTGTCGGGACAGCGAACGGAGCGATCCGATTCCCCATTCCCGATTCCCCATTCACGGCTCAAAGAGGAAACGGACATGGCGCATTTCGAACTGATTGAAAAGATGGCACCCAATGCAGTGATCAAGGTGGTCGGCGTGGGCGGCGGCGGCGGCAACGCGGTCGCGCACATGGTCAGCAGCAGCGTGGACGGCGTGGAGTTCATCACCGCCAACACCGACTCGCAGGCGATCAAGAACTGCGGCGCCAAGCTGCAGCTGCAGCTCGGCACCAACGTCACCAAGGGCCTGGGCGCGGGCGCGAACCCGGAAGTCGGCCGCCAGGCCGCGCTGGAAGACCGCGAGCGCATCATGGACGCGCTGCAGGGCGCGGACATGGTGTTCATCACCGCCGGCATGGGCGGCGGCACCGGCACCGGCGCCGCGCCGGTGGTGGCACAGCTGGCCAAGGAAATGGGCATCCTGACCGTGGCCGTGGTCACCAAGCCGTTCCCGTTCGAAGGCCGCCGCCGCATGCAGGTGGCGCTGAAGGGCATCGAGGAACTGAGCCAGCACTGCGACTCGCTGATCACCATTCCGAATGAAAAGCTGATCACCGTGCTCGGCCGCAACGCCACCATGATCCAGGCGTTCCGCGCCGCCAACGACGTGCTGCAGGGCGCGGTGCAGGGCATCGCCGACCTGATCGTGCGTCCGGGCCTGATCAACGTCGACTTCGCCGACGTGCGCACCGTGATGTCGGAAATGGGCCTGGCGATGATGGGCACCGGCTCGGCCCGCGGCGACGACCGCGCACAGGCCGCCGCCGAGGCCGCGATCCAGAACCCGCTGCTGGACGACGTCAACCTTGCCGGCGCCAACGGCATCCTGGTCAACATCACCGCCGGCCCGGACTTCACCATGGCCGAGTTCGACGAGATCGGCCGCACCATCGAAGGCTTCTCCTCCGAGGACGCCACCGTGGTGGTCGGCACCGTGCTGGATCCGGACATGCAGGACGAAGTGCGCGTGACCGTGGTCGCCACCGGCCTGAACCGTGCGGTGTCGCGCCAGTCGCAGCGTCCGGAGCAGCGTGCGCCGATCAAGCTGGTGCGCAACGCCACCACCGGCCAGCCGGAGTTCGGCGACTTCGAGCATGGCGGCGACGCCGTGTCCAAGGCGGTCGGCGGTGCGATGGGCCTGGGCCTGCGCCGTCCGAGCGGCGACGGCATGGGTGCAGCGCCGTCCGCCCCGGCACCGGCCGCGGCCGACCTGCCGAGCGACTACCTGGATATCCCGGCGTTCCTGCGCCGTCAGGCCGACTGAGGTCTGCATCATCGGCCGGCGCGCGCGCCGGCCCGCAACACCGCCGTCCAGGAGCGCCTCCCTGGCCGGCGCGCCGTGTCCCTTGCTGCCGGGTCCTTGCGACCCGGCAGGTTTTTGCGACCGCGACGCCGGCACGGGCCAGCGTTGCACCGATGGGATGCTGTGACCGCTTTGTTAAAATTTAGCTAAACGCGTGATATTCTCGTTGTCTGTTCAGTTCCCGTGCGAACAGACGTTCCCAGACTGTCTGCCATGACCCAGCAACGCACCCTCAAGAACACGATCCGCGCCACCGGCGTGGGCCTGCACAGCGGCGACAAGGTCTACATGACCCTGCGCCCCGCACCGGCCGACCACGGCATCGTGTTCCGACGCGTGGACCTGGATCCGGCGGTGGACGTGCCGGCCGATGCCGAGCTGGTCACCGAGACCACGCTGTGCACCGGCCTGAGCCGCGGCCAGGCCAAGATCCAGACGGTGGAGCACCTGATGTCGGCGATGGCCGGCCTCGGCGTGGACAACGCCATCGTCGAACTGTCCTCGGCCGAACTGCCGATCATGGACGGCTCGGCCGGTCCGTTCGTGTTCCTGCTGCAGTCGGCGGGCATCGTCGAGCAGGACAAGGCCAAGCGTTTCATCCGCATCAAGCGCGAGGTGGAAGTGCGCGACGGCGACAAGATCGCCCGTTTCGTGCCCTACGACGGCGGCTACAAGCTCGGTTTCACCATCCAGTTCGACCACCCGATGATCCCGGCCAAGCAGTCGCGCCAGGAGATCGAGTTCTCGACGATGGCCTACATCAAGGAAATCTCCCGCGCGCGCACCTTCGGCTTCATGCGCGACCTGGAGTACATGCGCGAGCGCAATCTCGGCTTGGGCGGTTCGATGGACAACGCCATCGTGCTCGACGAGTTCCGCGTGCTCAACGACGACGGCCTGCGCTACGCCGACGAGTTCGTGCGCCACAAGATCCTCGATGCGATCGGCGACCTGTATCTGGCTGGCGGTGCCATCCTCGGCGCCTACGAGGGCTACAAGTCCGGCCACGCACTGAACAACAAGCTGGTCCGCGCCCTGCTCGCCGAACAGGCGGCGTGGGAGTGGGTCAGCTTCGAATCCGCCGCGCAGCAGGCGCCGGTGGCTTACGGGGCGGCGGCTTACGCCTGAACCGTTCAACCCGGTGACGGCCGGGTGGGTATCACGGAATCGGCAATCGGCCGTTCCTTCTTCTTCCCTTAACGCCGATTTAACGAATCGGTAACGACCTCGCGCCCGACGCCCGCTAGGATGCGTCGGTCGCGGCGTGCGTGTCTACGTACGTCGACGGCCACGGTCGGAGCCCGTGGTCGCATCGGGCGTCGCGGAGACGACGTCCTGCAGGGAAGCCAGAGCCTCGCGCAACCCCTTGTGCGTGGCCGCAGAAACCGGAGCCGGCGTGCTTCTTGCCTGCTGCATTGGGGAATGCGCGGGCGCAGTCGCAGTCTTGACGGTCACTTTGGTGGCTTTCAGCCCGATGGAACGGGCCGCAGCAAGGATGTCGGCCTCGGCCAGCCTGACCCGGGCGTGCCAGACCGGAGACTCAACGAGAAAAACGAGCTGTTCGCCGTTCACATTGGCCAACCGGCAACGGGGCGCCAGGTTCGGCGGCAAATGGGGGCGTAACTGCCGGTCCAGCGCGTCGAGCCACAGGGCGCGGCGCAACGGGTCGCCCGCCTTGTCCGCCAGTGCGGCGTCCAGCGCCGGCTGCGGCGTGGCGGTATGGCCTTCGCCGGACTTTCGCTTAGACATGAAAACTCATATGACGTTCAAGAAGATCGTAATCCGTTCCAGTGAAAAGGGGGTCAAGACGTTGCCGTGGCGATTGCGCGAATTCGCCGATCGTCGCCCCCTCGCCGCGCTCGGTGCGGTGCTCGGCCTCGGCATGGTACTCGGCATCGGCGTCAGCGCCGCAGCCGGATGGGGTGGTTCGGCGCAGATGCGCGCCAAGCTCGAGCGGCAGGACCAGGAACTGGCGCAGGTGCGCCGCGACGCGCAGACCCAGGTCAACGCCCTGGCGGCGCGGCTGGGCGAACTGCAGGCGCAGGCGACCCGGCTCAACGCGCTCGGCGATCGCCTGACCCGCATGGGCAAGCTGCAGGACGGCGAGTTCGATTTCGACCAGCCGGTCGGCGTCGGTGGCGGCGACGACGAGCCCAGCCACGACATGCCCGCGCAGCAGCTCGGCAAGGAACTGGACGGGCTGCAGCAGCAGTTCGCCACCTCCGGCCAGCAGCTGTCGGTGCTGGAATCGCTGCTGTTCGACCACCAGCTGGACCAGAACGCGGTGCCTTCGCGGATGCCGATCCGCAACAGCTACATCACCTCGGCCTTCGGCGGCCGTGCCGACCCGTTCGGCCGCGGCACCGGCAACCACAAGGGCATCGACTTCCACGCCAACGTCGGCGACCCGGTGCTGGCGGTGGCCGACGGCGTGGTCAGCTACGCCGGCGTGCGCGGCGGCTACGGCAACGTGGTCGAGGTCGACCACGGCAACGGCTATGTCACCCGCTACGCGCACAATTCGCGGCTGTCGGTGAAGGTCGGCGACCTGGTGCGGGTCGGTCAGGAAGTGGCCAAGGCCGGCTCCACCGGCCGTTCCACCGGTGCCCACGTGCATTTCGAGGTGTGGAAGGACGGGGTGGTGGTGAACCCGGCCAAGTTTCTCGGCGATGGCGCCATCCCGGTGGGCCGCCGCGGCCGCGGCTGAGCCTTGCGGGGTTGGCGTGCCGGCGCTTGAATCGCCGGGCGCCGCCCCAAGCTACAATGTGCTTTGCCATCGACAGGGCGCCTCGCGCCCTGTTTCGTTTGCGGCCCGTCGATTCCCTGGGGATCGGGCCGTCGAGGCGTTCCTTTCCAACCGGTTCCTTCAATGATCAACAGTCTGCTTACTCGCGTTTTCGGTAGCCGCAACGAGCGCCAACTGCGCCAGCTCCACCGTATCGTCGCCAAGATCAATGCGCTGGAGCCGGAGATGGAGCAGCTCTCCGACGAGCAGCTGCAGGCCAAGACCCCGGAACTGCGTGGGCGCATCGCCGGCGGCGAGACCCTGGACAAGGTGCTGCCGGAAGCGTTCGCGGTGTGCCGCGAGGCCAGCCGACGCGTGCTGGGCATGCGCCACTACGACGTGCAGTTGATCGGCGGCATGGTCCTGCACCTGGGCAAGATCGCGGAAATGCGCACCGGCGAGGGCAAGACCCTGGTCGCGACGCTGCCGGTGTACCTCAACGCGCTTGAAGACAAGGGCGTGCACGTGGTCACCGTCAACGACTACCTGGCGCGCCGCGACGCCGCGCAGATGGGCAAGCTGTACAACTGGCTGGGCCTGAGCGTGGGCGTGGTGTACCCGGGCATGCCGCACAGCGACAAGCACGCCGCCTACGCCGCCGACATCACCTACGGCACCAACAACGAATTCGGCTTCGACTACCTGCGCGACAACATGGCGCTGTCCAAGGCCGACCGCTTCCAGCGCGGCCTCAACTACGCCATCGTCGACGAGGTCGACTCGATCCTGATCGACGAAGCGCGTACGCCGCTGATCATCTCCGGCCCGGCCGACGAGTCGCCGGAGCTGTACATCCGCGTCAACCGCATCGTGCCGCAGCTGGTCAAGCAGGAGTCGGAAGAGGGCGAGGGCGACTTCTGGGTCGACGAGAAGGGCAAGCAGGTGCACCTGTCCGAAGCGGGCATGGAGCACGCCGAAGAGCTGCTGCGCGCCGCCGGCATCCTCACCGACGAGGAAGACCGCCTGTACGGCGCGCAGAACCTGAGCGTGGTCCACCACCTCAACGCGGCGCTGCGCGCGCACGCGATCTACCAGCGCGACGTCGACTACATCGTGCGCGACGGCGAGGTGGTGATCGTCGACGAGTTCACCGGCCGCACCCTGCCGGGCCGGCGCTGGTCCGACGGCCTGCACCAGGCGGTGGAAGCGAAGGAAGGCGTGCCGGTGCAGCGCGAGAACCAGACGCTGGCCAGCATCACCTTCCAGAACCTGTTCCGCATGTACAAGAAGCTGTCCGGCATGACCGGCACGGCCGATACCGAAGCCTACGAATTCCAGAGCATCTACGGCCTGGAAGTGGTGGTGATCCCGACCAACCGCCCGACCATCCGCAAGGACTGGCCGGACCAGGTGTTCCTCAACCGCCAGGGCAAGTTCAACGCGGTGCTGGCCGACATCGAGGACTGCGCCAAGCGCGGCCAGCCGGTGCTGGTCGGTACCACCTCGATCGAGACCTCGGAGATGCTGTCCGAGCACCTGCGCAAGGCGGGCGTGAAGCACGAAGTGCTCAACGCCAAGCAGCACGAGCGCGAAGCGCAGATCGTCGCCAACGCCGGCCAGCCGGGCGCGGTGACCATCGCCACCAACATGGCCGGCCGCGGTACCGATATCGTGCTCGGCGGCTCGCTGGAAGCCGAACTGCATGCGTTGGGCGAGGAGCTTGACGACGCGACGCGCGCGCGCCTGAAGGCGGCCTGGCAGGAGCGCCACGACGCGGTCAAGGCCGCCGGCGGCCTGCACATCATCGGCACCGAGCGCCACGAGTCGCGGCGTATCGACAACCAGCTGCGCGGCCGTTCCGGCCGCCAGGGCGACCCGGGTTCCTCGCGGTTCTACCTGTCGCTGGAAGACAACCTGATGCGCATCTTCGCCTCGGACTGGGTGCAGAAGGCGATGCGCATGATGGGCATGAAGGAAGACGACGTCATCGAGGACAAGCTGGTCAGCCGGCAGATCGAGAAGGCGCAGCGCAAGGTCGAGGCGCACAACTTCGACATCCGCAAGAACCTGCTCGACTTCGACGACGTCAACAACGACCAGCGCAAGGTGATCTACGCCCAGCGCGACGAACTGCTGGACGCCGAGTCGGTCAAGGAGAACGTCGACGGCATCCGCGACGACGTGATCTACGACATCGTGTCGCGCTTCGTGCCGCCGAACTCGGTGGACGACCAGTGGGACCTGCCGGGCCTGGAAGCCACGCTGGCCAGCGAACTCGGCCTGTCGCTGTCGATCACCGACCTGGTCAAGCGCCACGAGGAACTGGACGCGGACGGTATCGTCGAGAAGGTGCGTGAGGAAGTGGACCGCCATTTCCGCGAGAAGGAATCGGCGATCGGCGGCGAGACCATGCGCGCGCTGGAGAAGCACGTGATGCTCACCGTGCTCGACCAGAGCTGGAAGGAGCATCTGGCGCGCATGGACTACCTGCGCCAGGGCATCCACCTGCGCGGTTATGCGCAGAAGCAGCCCAAGCAGGAATACAAGAAGGAAGCGTTCGAGCTGTTCTCGGAGATGCTGGAGCACGCCAAGCGCGAAGTGGTCACCCTGCTGGCGCGGGTGCGCATCCGCAGCGAGGAGGAAGTGGCCGCGCTCGAAGCGCAGGAGCGTCAGCAGGTGGAGGCGCAGTTGCGCCAGGCCCAGTTCCAGCACCAGGATGCCGGCGGTTACGGCGCCGACGAGGAAGCCGAGCAGGTGCAGCGCGGCGAGGCGGGTGCGCCGACCGTGGCGCAGGTGACCCGCGAAGCGCCGAAGGTCGGCCGCAACGATCCGTGCCCTTGCGGCAGCGGCAAGAAGTACAAGCACTGCCACGGCCAGCTGAGCTGAGCCTGGCGTTGCGCGGACCGCTGCGCAAGCGCGTGGCGGCTCCGCATTCGGCGTCGCACGCTGTGGGTGCCGGGGTGCCAGTCATGACACCCCCACGCCGGCTCTTGCACTCCCTTCGGCGAAGGAGTGAGCGACGGATGCAGGTGTCGGATCGATCACGCGTTTGCGAATAGCCCCGCCTTGCGCGGGGCATTCTGTTTTTGGGAAGGGCTTGGAGCGATGCGCTTGCCGACGTGGCGTACCGTGCGTGCGGCGCGTAGGCTGGCCGATGTCGCCATTGCCTCTGTAGGCCTGCCGTGGAGCCTTCGCCCAGCCTGGAACTGAAGGTCTTCGTGCCGGCGCAGGATCTCGCGCTGTCTGCGCGGTTCTATGCCGACGTAGGCTTCGCGCCCGAGCCGCTCGGCGACGGCCTGATCTGCTTCCGCCATGGCGACCGTTGCGCGTTCCTGCTGCAGGATTTCTACCACGCGGGCCTGGCGCACAACCTCGTGCTGCATCTGTGGGTGGAGGACGCCGATGCCTGGTGGCGGCGGCTGCATGCAGCCGATTTGGCGGGCCGTTACGGCGCGCGTCTGGGCGAACCCGGGGACCGTCCCTGGGGCATGCGCGACTTCACCCTGCACGACCCCGGTGGCGTGCTGTGGCGGATCGGCCACAGCCTGGGCGCCTGAGCGGGCGGTGGTGGTGGAAGTGCGGCAATCACCGCCATGCGCGCCGCCGCAGCGCGTTGCGCGGCGCGCGCCGGGCAGCGTTGCAGGCGGATCAGCGCCCACTCACGGCCATTTCCGATGACGCTCTGGCGTTGCTGCGGTAGCGCCTGCCATCAGTGGCGCGCCGCCAAAAAGGCCATCGCCTGGGACTGCCTGGCTGCGTGGGCGTCGCTGCCCTCCACAGCCGATCGGCGCCAATGTGACCCTGGTTGATTGCGCTGGCGCTGCCGGAAACGGCAAGCTTGCGCCATGTCCGAACCGCTCAGATCCATTCATGTCGTCGCCGGCGTCATCACCGATGCGCGTGGCCGTATCCTGCTGACCCGCCGTACCGAGGGCCGCGACCTCGCCGGCCTGTGGGAATTTCCCGGCGGCAAGCGCGAGCCCGGCGAGACCTCGGAGCAGGCGCTGGTGCGCGAGTTGCAGGAGGAACTGGGCATCGAGGCCGTCGTCGGCGAGTGGCTGATGGAAGTGCCGCAGCGCTACCCGGACAAGCGGCTGCGCCTGGAAGTGCGCCAGGTGGCGGCGTGGAAGGGCACGCCGCGCGGCCGCGAGGGCCAGGCGCTGACCTGGGTGAGCGCCGACAAGCTGGGCCGCTACGCGATGCCGCCGGCCGACCAGCCGGTGGTGGCGATGCTGCGCCAGCCCGCCTGCTACCTGGTGACGCCGGAGCCGGCCGAGCCGGGTCCCTGGTTGGCGGCGCTGGAGCGCGCGCTGGACGCCGGCGTGCGCCGCGTGCAGTTGCGTGCGCGCAGCCTGTCGGCCGAGCAGTGGGCGCCGCT
>NZ_AQOK01000545.1:0-3059 GCF_000364645.1 Xanthomonas sp. SHU 308
AACGCGCCGGCACGCGTGCCGCGCCGTCCTCGGCCAAGGCCACCTCGGCGAAGGCGCCACGCACGTCCACCGCGGCTGCGGCAGCTGCGTCCGCGGCAACGCGGCCAGCCGCGCGGTCGGCGTCGGCGAAGCCGGTGAAAGCAGGCACAGGCAGCAAACCTGCGAAGCCGGCCAAGGCTGCAGCAGCCAAGACGGCGCCTGCGAGCGGTAAGCGCCGCGGCGGCTGAGCGGCGCTTGCGTCCGTGCCGATCGGGTGCAAGCGCGGCAACATCGGTGCGAGGGGAGACACGCGGCAACCACACGGTGCCGCGCACTGCACTCAGTGCAGCAGATCCCAACCCATCTTGCCGATCAGCACCACCACCAGCACCAGGAACAACTGCCGGATCAGCGGCGTGCCGCCGCGCAGCGCCAGCCGGGTGCCGGTCACCGCGCCGGCCACGTTGGCCACGGCCATCGGCACCGCCGCGGCCAGCAGGATCTTGCCGCTGGGCACGAAGAAGCACAGCGCGGCCAGGTTGGTGGCCAGGTTCACCACTTTCGAGGCGGCCGAGGCGCGCAGGAAATCCAGGCCGAAGAAGCGGATGAACAGGAAGATCAGGAAGCTGCCGGTGCCCGGGCCGAAGAAGCCATCGTAGAAGCCGATCGCCGCGCCGATCGCCAGCGCGATGGCCAGTTCGCGGCGGCCGATGTGGCGCGGCCGGTGCAGCGCACCGAAGTCCTTCTTGACCAGCGTGTAGCCCAGCATCGCGATCAGCAGCACCAGGATCAGCGGGCGCACCGCCTGTTTCGGCAGCAGGCTCACCGCCGTGGCGCCGAGGAAGGCGAACACGAACGCGGCGGCGGTCGCATACAGCACCGGCCGCCACGGCAGGCGCACGTGGCGCGCATAGCGCCAGGCGGCGGTGCCGGTGCCCGCCATGGAACTGAACTTGTTGGTGCCCAGGATCACCGCGGGCGCCTGTTGCGGCAAGGTCGCGAACAGTCCGGGCAACTGGATCAGGCCGCCGCCGCCCACCGCCGCGTCCACCAGCCCGGCGACGAAGGCGATGCACAGCAGCCAGGGCAGTTCGGTGGGGATCGACTCGAGCACGCCGGCGCTCCGCGCAAGGGGCCGCAAGCATAGCCGCCACCGGCCGCGACGCGCGCGCGGCGTGCGCCGTGTCGCCGCAGCCGGCACAATCTGCACATGTCTCCGTCCGCCCCGCGCCTTGCCGATCCCTGCCCCTGCGGCCGTCCGCGCGAGTACGCGCAGTGCTGCGGGCCGTACCACGCCGGCACCCCTGCGCCGGATGCCGAATCCTTGATGCGCTCCCGCTACAGCGCCTACGTGCGCCAGGACGCCGATTACCTGCGCGCGAGCTGGCATCCGTCGACCTGCCCGCCGCAGGTGGAGATCGATCCACGCACGGCGTGGCTCGGCCTCACCGTGCAGCGCGTGCTGCAGACCGGCGCCGACAGCGCCGAAGTCGCCTTCCTGGCGCGCTATCGCATCGGCGGCGGCAGCGCCGTGCGCATGACCGAGCACAGCCGCTTCGTGCGCGAGGATGGGCGCTGGTACTACCTCGACGCGCTGGACTGAGCGTCGCGCGTCGCGCCGCCGTTCGTTGGCGGGGCAAGCGTTGGCCCTCTGGCGCTTCGAACGGAATGCCGCAGTGGCCCGAACGCCATGTGTGTCGCGGCCGCGACGTCGTGCCGCGCGATCCGCCAACCAGGCCACGCTCGGAACGCGCTGCCGGTCGCGTGCCTGCCGCCCGCGCCGCGTGAGCGGAGCGCACACGCGGCGGTTGTTTATGATGTCGGCCCTGCCGTCGGCGAGGATGTTGCGATGATGCGTTTGGCCTGGATCCTGCTGCTGGCGGCCCCGTGCGCGCTCGCGCAGACCCCACCCGCGGCGGCGCCGTCCACGCCCGATCCGGCCTTCGCCAGCTGCGTGGCCGGCCTGCGCACGGCTGCGGCGAAGGCGGGTGTCGCCGAGGCGTCCTTCGACCGCTTCACCGCCGGCCTGCAGCCGGACCCGAGCGTGCTGCCGCTGCTCGACGCCCAGCCCGAGTTCACCACGCCGATCTGGGATTACCTGGCCGGCCTGGTCGACAGCCAGCGCATCGACGACGGCCGCGCCATGCTCGCCACGCACCGCGACCTGCTCGCGCAGGTGGCGCAGCAGTACGGTGTCGACCCGGAGACGGTGGTCGCGGTGTGGGGCGTGGAGAGCGACTACGGCCGCATCTCCGGCAAGCGCCCGCTGCTGGTGTCGCTGCTGACCCTGTCCTGCGAAGGCCGCCGCCAGCCGTTCTTCCGCAGCGAGCTGTTCGCGCTGCTGAAGCTGCTGCAGGCCGGCGACCTGCGCCCCGAAGGCCTGACCGGCTCCTGGGCCGGCGCCTTCGGCCATACCCAGTTCATGCCGAGCACCTACGCCCGCGTCGCCGTGGACGGCGATGGCGACGGCCGCCGCGACCTGGTCGCCAGCATTCCCGATGCGCTCGCCTCCACCGCCAACTACCTCAAGCTGGCCGGCTGGCAGAGCGGCCAGCCGTGGGGGCTGGAGGTGAAGCTGCCGGCGGGCTTCGACCCGGCGCTGGCCGGGCGCACCCAGCGCCGGCCGCTGTCGGACTGGCGCGCGCGTGGCCTCACCGCCGCCGATGGCAGCGCGCTGCCGGCCCTGGCCGCGCAGACGCCGGCGGCGGTGCTGATCCCGGCCGGCGTACATGGCCCGGCGTTCCTGGTGTTCCGCAACTACGACGCGATCTACGCCTACAACGCCGCCGAAAGCTACGCGCTGGCGATCGCGCTGCTGTCCGACCGGCTGCGCGGCAAGCCGGGGCTGGTCGCGGCCTGGCCGACCGACGACCCCGGCCTGGGCCGCCCCGAGCGGCGCGAACTGCAGACCCTGCTGCTGGCGCGCGGCCACCCCATCGGCCAGGCCGACGGCGCCATCGGCACCGCCACCCGCCGTGCGATCCAGTCCGAGCAGCAACGCCTGGGCCTGCAGCCGGCCGACGGCCGCGCCGGGCAACGCATCCTCGATGCGCTGCGCCGCGAGGCCGGCAGCGCGCCTG
>NZ_AQOK01000546.1:0-1328 GCF_000364645.1 Xanthomonas sp. SHU 308
GTGACGTCACCGGTGACGTCACCGGCCACGCCGCCGTCGCCGCCGCAATCGCCTGCACCTACACCTACACCTACAAAGACGCCGTTCGGCGGCACGCCGCCCACCGCATTCCGGCTGCCGGCCGCCTACCCGGCCTTCGCCCACTCCCCCGCGCCACGGAGCATCCACCCCATGTCCGACGTCCCCGGCCTGAGCACAGGCGACTTCCACGGCTATCCCTCGCTGCTGGTGGAGACCCCGCAGTCCACCGCCGCGATCAGCCTGTTCGGCGGCCAGGTGCTGTCGTTCGTGCCCAAGGGCGGCACCGACGCGCTGTGGCTGTCGCCGGACGCGCAGCCCACGCCGACCCCGATCCGCGGCGGCACCCCGGTGTGCTGGCCGTACTTCGGCCGCCAGGGCCAGAGCGACGCCGTCCCCGCGCACGGCTTCGTGCGCACCGTACCCTGGCAACTGAAGGACGCGCGGCGCGAGGCCGACGGCACGCTGGTGCTGACCCTGGCGCCGCCCGACTTCGACGACCTGCCGCTGCGCCTGCGCATGCAGTTGCGCATCGGCGCCACCCTGGAGCAGCGCCTGGTCACCGACAACGTCGGCACCGCGCCCGCCCGCTTCACCCAGGCCCTGCACAACTACTTCCGTGTCGCCGACGCCACCCAGGTGCGGGTGCAGGGCCTGGACGGCCTGGACTACCTGGACAAGTTCGAGAACTACGCCACACCGCATCGCCAGCACGGCGACTGGAGCCTGCAGGATCCGCGCGACCCCGGCCGCAGCGACCGCATCTACACTGGCGCCGGCGGCCGCTACACCCTGCTGGACCCGGGCCTGCAGCGCCGCATCGAGATCGTCACCACCGGCAGCCGCACGCTGGTGGCCTGGAACCCGGGCGAGGCCGGCGCACAGAAGATGGCCGACGTCGGACCGCACTGGCGCCAGTTCGTGTGCCTGGAAGCGGCCAACGCCGGACCCGAGGTGATCGAACTGGCCCCGGGCGCCCAGCACGTGCTGCAGCAGACGATCTCTGTCGCGGCGTTGTGACCCCGGCCGAGTGACCGCGGCCGGACGGCGGCACCACCTGCTGCGGCCCGCCAGTCGGCATTGGTGACGGTCCGGCCGTGACTGCTGCGCCGCCGCGCCTTGGTGGCATGAGTTGCGCCGCTGCCTCCGCCGGACCCTCACCCCCGGCCCCTCTCCCGACGGGAGAGGGGAGTCGCTCGATGTAGAGGACGTCGGTTCCGACACAATCCGCCAAGCCTCGACCCTGTTGTGGGAGGGACTTCAGTCCCGACGCCTCGGTCCCTCAGGTCGCGGTTGAAACCGCTCCTGCG
>NZ_AQOK01000547.1:0-1168 GCF_000364645.1 Xanthomonas sp. SHU 308
CTACCGCCACCGTGGCCGCCCCGACCGTCGCAGTGGCGACGCCGGCAGCGCCTCCCGCACCGGTCGCCAGCGCCGCGTCGCGCGCAGAGGACGACAGCGCGCGCGGGCCGCTCGGCATCCTGCTGCAGGTGGCCAGCTTCGCCAGTCGCGAGAACGCCAACCGCGCGCTGTCGCAGTTGGCCTCGGCCGGCATCGTCGGCGCCAGCATCAGCGACATCGTCTCCGGTGGCCGCACCCTGTGGCGGCTGCGGGTGGCGGCCGAGGACCATGGCCGCGCCGCCGAGTTGGCCACGCGCATCGCCGGCCTCGGCTTCGGCCGGCCGCAGATCGTCAAGGATTGAGGTAGCGCGCCCGCCACGGCGGGCGTTCGGCGCGCCGATGGCTTAACGCCGGTTCGCGCGCGTGCCCGCAACGCGCCTGCCCGGGCGCCGGCTCGGCCTACAATGTCGCGTTTTCCATCGGCCTTCGGGCCCGCCAGGAGTCGTTTTAGATGAAATTCCGCTTCGCCGTCGCTGCCGTGGCCACGTTCGCCGTCGGCCTGGTTTCCGCGCAGACGCCCGGCCCGGTTCCCGCGCCGCCGGCCGCTGCCGCCGCCGCTCCGGCCACCGTGGCGATCCCGCCCGCGCCCAAGCCGGCCGTGTCCAAGTCCTGGGTGCTGATGGACTACGCCACCGGCCAGGTGCTGGCCGGCGAGAACGAACACGAACGCGTGGCCCCGGCCAGCATCACCAAGGTGATGACCTCGTACGTGATCGCGGCCGAACTGAAGCTGGGCAAGATCACCCGCGACGACCAGGTCATGCTCAGCGAGCGCGCCTGGCGCGAGGGCGGTGCCGGCACCGACGGCAGCTACAGCGGCTTCCCGGTCAACAAGACCGCGCGCCTGGAAGACATGGAAAAGGGCATGGCGATCCAGTCCGGCAACGACGCGGCGATCGCGCTGGCCGAACACACCGCCGGCAGCGAGGAAGCCTTCGCGTCGCTGATGAACGAGTACGCGAAGAAGATCGGCATGACCGGCTCGCACTTCGTCAACGCCCACGGCCTGTCGGCCGAAGGCCACTACACCACCGCCTACGATCTGGCGCTGCTGGGCCGGGCGATGGTGCGCGACTATCCGGAAACCTACGCGTACAACAAGATCAAGGAATTCCGCGTCGGCGACATC
>NZ_AQOK01000548.1:0-8246 GCF_000364645.1 Xanthomonas sp. SHU 308
CGGCGCCGCTGCAGCGGCCGCCACCGGCGTGGTCGCCGCCGCGGTGGCCGAGGCCTTGGCCACCGCCATCGCGCTGGCCGGCGTCGCCGGGCGCTGGCGTACCCAGTCGCTGTAGCCGCCGACGTATTCGCCGATGCGGCCGTCGCCTTCCATGACCATGGTCGAGGTGACCACGTTGTCGATGAAGTCGCGGTCGTGGCTGACCAGCAACAGCGTGCCGCTGTAGTCGCCGAGCAGTTCTTCCAGCAGCTCCAGGGTTTCCACGTCCAGGTCGTTGGTCGGTTCGTCCATCACCAGCAGGTTGGACGGCTGCGCGAACAGCCGCGCCAGCAGCAGGCGATTGCGCTCGCCGCCGGACAGGCGGGTGATCGGCGCGCGCGCACGCTCCGGGGTGAACAGGAAGTCCTGCAGGTAGGCGTGCACGTGCTTGCGCTTGCCGTTGACCTCGATGAAGTCGCGGCCCTCGGCCACGTTCTCGATCGCGCTCCAGTCCTCGCGCAGGGTGGCGCGGTACTGGTCGAAATACGCCACCTGCAGATTGGTGCCGGCACGCACTTCGCCGCTGTCCGGGGGCAGTTCGCCCAGCAGCAGCTTCAGCAACGTGGTCTTGCCGCTGCCGTTGGGGCCGATCAGGCCGATACGGTCGCCGCGCAGGATGGTGGTGGAGAAGTCGCGCACCATGCTGCGCGCGCCGAAGGCGAAGCTCAGGTCCTTGGCCTCGATCACCTTCTTGCCGGAGGACTCGCCCTGCGCGGCCTCCATGCGCACGTTGCCGCCGAGTTCGCGGCGCTGGGTGCGCTCGCGGCGCATCGCTTCCAGCCGCCGCACACGCCCCTCGTCGCGGGTGCGCCGGGCCTTGATGCCCTGGCGGATCCACACTTCTTCCTGTGCCAACAGCTTGTCGAAGCGCGCGTTCTCCTGCGCCTGCGCATTGAGCCGCTCCTCGCGGCGGCGCTCGTAGTTGGCCCAGTCGCCCGGCCAGCTGCTGACCTGGCCGCGGTCGATCTCGACGATGCGCGTGGCCAGGGCACGCAGGAACCGCCGGTCGTGAGTCACGAACACCACGCTGCCGTTCCAGCCCTTGAGGAAGCCTTCCAGCCAGTCGATGGCCTCGATGTCGAGGTGGTTGGTGGGCTCGTCCAGCAACAACAGGTCCGGCGCCGAGACCAGCGCGCGCGCCAGCAATACGCGGCGCTTCATGCCGCCGGACAGCCGCGCGAATTCGGCGTCGCCGTCCAGTTCCAGCCGCGTCAGGGTCTCGTTGACCCGCTGGTCCAGTGCCCAGCCATTGGCGCCATCGATCTTGGACTGCACCGCGCCCAGCGCATCGCCGTCGAATTCGGCGGCATGGCTGAGCCGATGGAACTCGGCCAGCCAATGGCCGAGTTCGCCCAGGCCGTCGGCGACCACGTCGAACACGCTGCCGGCGGCGCCATGCGGCACCTCCTGTTCCAGCCGGGCGATGCGCACGCCCTGCTGCACGCGGACCTCGCCGTCGTCGGGCTTGAGCTCGCCGGCGATCAGTTTCATCAGGGTGGATTTGCCGGCGCCGTTGCGGCCGATCAGGGCGATGCGTTCGCCCGGCTCGATCGACAGGTCGGTCTTTTCCAGCAGCAAGGGGCCGCCGACGCTGTAGTCGAGGTTCTGCAGAGTGATAAGAGGCATGCCGTATTGTACGGGACCCGGGACCCGGGACCCGGAAAGCAAAAAGCGGCGCGTCGTGCGAGTCGAAATGCCCTTTTGCTGTTGACGTTCCGGGTCCCGGGTCCCGAGTCCCGGCCCCACCAGCTAAAATGCCGCATGAACGATTTCGCCACCCTCTCCCTTTCCCAGGCGCTCGCGCCCGGCATCGACGCGCTCGGCTACACCCGCATGACCCCGGTGCAGGCGCAGAGCCTGCCGCCGATCCTGGCCGGCCAGGACGTCATCGTGCAGGCGCCTACCGGCAGCGGCAAGACCGCGGCGTTCGGCCTGGGCCTGCTGCACAAGCTGGATCCGGCGCTGAGCCGTGCGCAGGCGCTGGTGCTGTGCCCGACCCGCGAACTGGCCGACCAGGTCGGCAAACAGTTGCGCAAGCTGGCCACCGGCATTCCCAACATGAAACTGGTGGTGCTGACCGGCGGCATGCCGCTGGCGCCGCAACTAGCCTCGCTGGAGGCGCACGACCCGCAGGTGGTGGTCGGCACGCCCGGCCGCATCCAGGAGCTGGCGCGCAAGCGCGCGCTGCACCTGGGCGGGGTGCGCACGCTGGTGCTGGACGAGGCCGACCGCATGCTCGACATGGGCTTCGAGGAGCCGATCCGCGAGATCGCCAGCCGCTGCGACAAGCACCGGCAGAGCCTGCTGTTCTCGGCCACCTTTCCCGAGGAAATCCGCGCATTGGCGCGGGACCTGCTGAAGGAACCGGCGGAAATCACCGTCGAAGGCGCCGACAGCGCGCCGGAGATCGACCAGCAGTTCTTCGAGGTCGACCCGACCTACCGGCAGAAGGCGGTGGCCGGCCTGCTGCTGCGCTTCACCCCCGAATCCAGCGTGGTGTTCTGCAACACCCGCAAGGAGGTCGACGAGGTCGCCGGCTCGCTGCAGCAGTTCGGCTTCTCCGCGCTGGCGCTGCATGGCGACATGGAACAGCGCGACCGCGACGAGGTGCTGGTGCGCTTCGTCAACCGCAGCTGCAACGTGCTGGTCGCCAGCGACGTGGCCGCGCGCGGGCTGGACGTGGAAGACCTGGCAGCGGTGATCAACTACGAACTGCCGACCGACACCGAGACCTACCGCCACCGCATCGGCCGCACCGCGCGCGCCGGCAAGCACGGCCTGGCCCTGAGCCTGGTGGCGCCGCGCGAGACCGCGCGCGCGCAGGCGCTGGAAACCGAGCAGGGCCAGCCGCTGCGCTGGTCGCGCGCGCCGCTGGCCACCGCACGGCCGGTGCAGCTACCGCAGGCGGCGATGGTCACCCTGCGCATCGACGGCGGCAAGACCGACAAGCTGCGTCCCGGCGACATCCTCGGCGCACTGACCGGCGATGCCGGGCTGTCCGGCGCGGCGATCGGCAAGATCGCGATCTACGCCACCCGCTCCTACGTCGCCATCGCCCGCGCCCATGCCGGCAAGGCGCTGGCGCAGCTGCAGGCCGGCAAGATCAAGGGCCGCCGCTTCCGGGTCGCCAAGCTGTGAGCGCGGCGCAGCAGGTCCTGGCGTCGCTGCAACCGGACGAGGACGGCAACCTGTGGAGCGAGGCGGTGCCGGTCCCGTGGATGCGCGGCAGTTGCTGCTTCGTGCTGGTGGGCTGCGAGGCTGGCGACGTTCCGGTCGACGCGGCGCCCGCCATCGAGACCTTCCTGCAACTCGACGCCGCGGTCTTCGCCGCCGCCGCGCCGCACGTGTTCGCCTACTACCGGCACACGCAGGCGCTGTGCGCCAAATACGGATGGCCTTCGCCGGACATCGCCGATCCCGCCGAGGTGTGGGCGCACGTGCAGTTCGGCAGCGAGGCGTATCTACGCCGCTACCGCGACGGCCGCCTGCGCATCAGCCTGGAATGCAACTGCGACTGGGAAGCCGAACACGGACTGCAGCTGGTGTTCGCCGACGACGGCCGGATCTGCAAGGTCGGTCCGTTCGATGGCCACCTAAGCCATGCCGCAGCGCATGCGGACCCCAGCCTGGAAACGGTGATCTACCCGACCTGACACGGCGCCTGCGGTTGCGGCGTCAGGCGTCGCCCGCGCCATGCGCGATCGCCACGACGCATGTGCGCCGCGGCCGCGCCCAATGCGTCGATCCCCGGCCGCGCCCAATGCGTCGATCCCCGGCCGCGCCACCTGCGCTGCCATGAGCAGTGGCCGTGCTCAGTACGTCAGCGTCGCCAGCAGCGGCAAGGTCTCGTTCCAGCGATCGCGTCCACGCAGCCCCTGCAGTTCCACCAGCACCGCGGCGCCGACCACTTCCAGTTCCAGTTGCTGCGCCAACGCCAGGGCCGCGCGCAGGGTACCGCCGGTGGCGAGCACGTCATCGACCAGCAGCACGCGCGAACCGGCCGGCAGCGCATCGGCGTGCATTTCGATGCGGTCGCTGCCGTACTCCAGCGCGTACTCCTGGGTCACCGTCCTGCCCGGCAGCTTGCCCGGCTTGCGCACCGGCACGAAGCCCGTGCGCAGTTCGTGCGCCAGCGCCGCGCCCAGGATGAAGCCGCGCGACTCGATGCCCAGCACCGCCTGCAGCGGCGTGGTGCGCCACGGACGCGCCATCTCGTCCAGCGCCGAGGCGAAATCCGGGCCGTCGGCCAGCAGCGGGGTGATGTCCTTGAACACGATGCCCGGCTTCGGGAAATCGGCGATATCGCGAATGCGGCCGGACCAGTGGGCCGGTGCGTCGCTGGGCGCGCCGCAGCAGGAGGAATCGTTCATCGCACAGTCGTATGCCGTGGGGGAACGCAAAGTCTAGTCGCAAGGCAGCACCGCGTCGCGGAGCCGCCTCGTCGGTCTACGACTTACGCCGCCGCTGCGCCCGCGTCCTGCCGCGCGGCCCCGCGAAACAGGCCGCGCACCAGCACGAAGAACAACGGCACCAGCAACACTGCCAGCACGGTGCCGGTGACCATGCCGCCGATCACGCACACGCCGATCTCGCGGCGGCTGGAGGCGCCGGCGCCGGTGGACAGCGCCAGCGGCAACACACCGGCGACGAACGCCAGCGAGGTCATCACGATCGGCCGCAGGCGCAGCCGCGCGCCTTCCAGTGTTGCTTCCAGCAACGGTCGCCCGGCACGCTGCCGCGCCTCGGCGAATTCAACGATCAGGATCGCGTTCTTCGCCGACAGACCGATCGTGGTCAGCAGGCCGACCTGGAAGTAGATGTCGTTGACGAAGCCGGCCAGGGTGGTCGCCAGCACGGTGCCGACCACACCCAGCGGAATCACCAGCAGCACCGCCACCGGGATCGACCAGCTTTCGTACAGCGCCGCCAGGCACAGGAAAATGAACAGGATCGAGGCGGTGTACAGCCACAGCGTCTGGTTGCTGGACAACTGCTCCTGGTAGGACAGCCCGCTCCATTGCAGATCGAAGCCCTCCTGCTTGGCCACCAGCGCCTGCATCCGCTGCATCGCCTCGCCGGAACTGCTGCCGGCCGCCGCGCCGCCCTGGATCTGCGATGCCGGCAGGCCGTTGAAGCGCTGCTGCAGCTGCGGGCCGCGGGTCCAGTGGGTGCTGGCGAAACTGGCGAACGGCGCCATCTGCCCGCCGCTGCCGCGCACGTACCACTGCGCGATGTCCTCCGGCAGCGCGCGGTACGGCGCATCGCCCTGCACGTACACGCGCTTGACCCGGCCGCGGTCGATGAAGTCGTTGACGTAGCTGCCGCCCCAGGCGGTGGCCAGGGTCGCGTTGATGTCGCTCTGCGCCAGGCCCAGCGCGCTGGCCTGGGCGTGGTCGATGTCCACCTGCAGTTGCGCCTTGTCGCCCAGGCCGTTGAGGCGCACCGCGGTCAGCTGCGGATCGTCGCCGGCCTCCTTGAGCACCTGCTGCTGCGCCTTCAGCAGCGCCGCGCGGCCGGCGCCGTCGCTGTCGCGGATCCACAGCTCGAAGCCGCTGGACTGGCCCAGGCCGCGCACCGCCGGCGGCGACAGCACGCTGATCTTGGCGTCGCCGACGCCGCGGAAATGCGCGTTGGCGCGGTCGATGATGGCCTGTGCGGTGTTGTCGCGGTTGCGCTCGCCCCACGGCGTGAGCGCCACGAAGGCCTGGCCGGCGTTCTGCCCGGTGCCGGCGTTGTTGCGGCCGACCACCATGAAGATCGCGGTGAGATTGGCCTTCTCGTGGGTCATGAAGTAATCGCTGATGCGCTTGCCCAGCGCCTGGGTCTTGGCCAGCGGCGTGCCTTCCGGGGTGGTGAACTGGATCTGCACCTGGCCCTGGTCCTCCACCGGCAGGAAGCCGGTCGGCATGCGCATGTACAGCACCACCATCGCCAGCGCCACCAGTGCATACAGCGCCAGCCAGCGCCGCGGCCGCTGCAGCACCGTGCCGAGGCGGCGCTGGTAGGCCTGCTGGCCGCGCTCGACGCTGCGGTTGAACCACTGAAAGAAACGGCCGAGCTTGCGCTCCTGCTCCACCGGCTTGAGCAGGGTCGCGCACAGCGCCGGGGTCAGGGTCAGCGCGACCAGCGCCGACAGCGCCATCGCCGAGGCGATGGTGATCGAGAACTGCCGGTAGATGATGCCGGTGGAGCCGCCGAAGAACGCCATCGGCAGGAACACCGCGCCCAGCACCACGGTGATGCCGATCAGCGCACCGGTGATCTCGCCCATCGAGCGCTCGGTGGCCTCGCGCGGCGGCAGGTGTTCCTCATGCATGATCCGCTCGACGTTCTCCACCACCACGATGGCGTCGTCGACCAGCAGGCCGATCGCCAGCACCATCGCGAACAGGGTCAGCGTGTTGATGGTGAAGCCTGCCGCGGCGAGGATGCCGAAGGTGCCCAGCAGCACCACCGGCACGGTGATCGCCGGGATCAGCGTGGCGCGCGCGTTCTGCAGGAACAGGAACATCACCACCACCACCAGCACGATGGCCTCGGCCAGGGTGTGCACCACGTTCTCGATCGAAATGCGCACGAACGGCGTGCTGTCGCGCGGATAGGCCACGTCCAGGCCCGGCGGGAAGGTCGGCTTGAGCCGTTCGATGGTGGCGTGGATCGCATCGGAGGTGGCGATCGCATTGGCGCCGGCGGACAGCGTCACCGAGAAGCCGGACGCCGGGTGGCCGTTGAGCGTAGCGTTGTTCTGATAGTTCTCCGCGCCGATCTCCACCCGTGCCACGTCGCCCAGGCGCACGCTGGAACCGTCCGCGCGCGTGGCCAGGATGATCTGCCGGAACTGCTCGGGCGTCTGCAGCCGCGACTGCGCGGTGACCGTGGCGTTGAGTTCCTGCTCGGCGCCGGTGGGCAGCGCGCCGAGTTCGCCGGCGGTGACCTGGGTGTTCTGCGCCAGGATCGCGCTGCGCACGTCGCCGGGCATCAGTTGGTAGGCGTTGAGCTTGTGCGGGTCCAGCCACACCCGCATCGCGTACTGCGCGCCGAACACGTTGATCTCGCCGACGCCGTTGATGCGGCTGATCGGGTCCTGCAGGGTGCTGACCAGGTAGTCGGAGATGTCGACGTTGTCCATGCGGTCGGTGCGGTCGTAGATCGCCACCGCCATCAGACTGTCGCCCTGCGACTTGGCCACGGTCACGCCCTGCTGCTGCACTTCCTGCGGCAGCCGGTTGAGCGCCTGGTTGACCGCATTCTGCACCTGCACCTGGGCGATGTCGGGATTGGCCGCCTGGTCGAAGGTGATGCTGATCCGCGCCTGCCCGGACGAGGAGCTGGTCGAGGAGAAGTACAGCAGGTGGTCGATGCCCTTGATCTGCTGTTCGATCACCTGGGTGACGCTGTCCTCCACGGTCTGCGCCGAGGCGCCGTTGTAGGTGGCGGTGACGTTGACCGACGGCGGCGCGATGTCCGGATACTGCTCGATCGGCAGGGTGAACACGGCGATGGCGCCGGCGGCCATGATGCAGATCGCCAGGACCCAGGCGAAGATCGGGCGGTGGATGAAGAAACGCGGCAGCATGCCGGCTCAGCCCTGGCCGGCGGCAGGCGCGGCCGCGGCGGCGGCGGTCTTCACCGTCACCTTGGCACCGTCGCTGAGGCCCTGCCGGCCCGCCACCACCACCCGCTCGCCGGGCTTGAGGCCATCGCCGACCAGCCAGCGGTCGCCGACCGCGCGCAGCGTGGTGAACTCGCGCTGGCGCACCACGTCGTCGGCGCCCACCACCCAGGCCACCGCCTCGCCGCGCGGGGTGCGGTCCACCGCCGCCTGCGGCACCAGCAGGGCCTGCTGGCGCACGCCCTGCCCGACCAGCGCGCGCACATACATGCCCGGCAGCAGTTGCGCATCGGGATTGGGGAAGCGCGCGCGCAGGGTCACCGCACCGGTGGTCTCCTCCACGTCGAGGTCGGCGAACTCCAGCGTTCCCGGCAACGGATACGCGGTACCGTCGGACAGGGTCAGCCGCACCTGCGTGCTGGTCGGCTGCACGCCACCGGCGGCGATCGCCCGACGCAGCGCCAGGAACTGATTGCCGGACTGGGTGATGTCCACGTTCATCGGATCCAGTTGCTGGATCTTGGCGATGGCATCGGTCTGATTGGCGGTGACCAGCGCGCCGGGGGTCACCCGCGCGCGGCCGATGCGCCCGCCA
>NZ_AQOK01000549.1:0-11046 GCF_000364645.1 Xanthomonas sp. SHU 308
CACCGTGGCGAAGCGCAGCTGCGTGCGCGCGGTGTCCAGCGCCGCGCGTTGCGCGTCGCGGCTGGCCAGCGCCTGCTTGTAGGCGGCCTGCGCATCGTCCACGTCCTGCTGCGCGGCCAGCCGGGTCTTGCCTAGGGTGCGGTAACGCTCGGCGCGCAGCGTGGCGGCGGCGAGCGTGGCCTCGGCGGTGGCCAGGTTGGCCTGCGCCTGGTTGGCGGCGGCCTGGTACAGGGTCGGCTCGATCTGGAACAGCGGCTGCCCGGCCCGCACCGTGGCGCCCTCCTCGAACAGCCGCTGGCGCAGGATGCCGCTGACCTGCGGCCGCACCTCCGATTCTTCCGAGGCCACGGTACGCCCGGCCAGTTCCACGCTCAGCGGCACGCTCTGCGGCTGCAGGGTCACCACCTCCACCGTCTTCGCTGCCGGCGCCGGGGCCTTGCCTCCCCCCTTGCAGCCCGCGAACGCGAGCACGACGACGGACAGCAGCAACGGCAGCGCGCGGCGGCGCTGGACGAAAGGCGCGGGCATGCGCTTGATCCTGGGGACGGCGGGGAGGATCATTTAATTTACTCAAAGACAAAAAAACAATCATGAAGGGAAGCACAACCCTTCGCCGCCAGGATGCGCAAACTGCGACGGCGACGGCCGAGCCGGCGACAACGGGCGTGCCCGCGCGCCCGCGTGGACGGCCGGCACTGGCGCGGCCACGCCTGCTGGCGGCGGCACGCACCCTGCTGCTGGAACACGGGCTGGACGTGTCGCTGGAACAGATCGCCAGCCAGGCCGGGCTGACCCGGCAGAGCCTGTACAACCACTTTTCCAGCAAGGCCGAGCTGCTGATGCAGGTGTTCGAGGCCTTGAACGAGGAACTGCAGGCGCGCTTCGAAAACATCGGCAGCGCTACCGCGCAGGACCTGCCGGCGACCCTGCGGCAGATCGCGGTGACCGTGCCGGCGCACCTGTACGCGCCCGACGCCTTGCGCCTGCATCGCCTGCTGGTGCAGGCCAGCGCGCAGATGCCGGACCTGCTGCAGTCGCTGCACCAGCGCCGCGCCGGCCGCCTGCGCGAGCGCCTGAGCGCCTTGCTGCAGACCCTGCACGCGCGCGGCGACGTGCAGGTCGCACGCCCCACCCTCGCCGCCACCGCGTTCATCGGCGCCACCTTCGGCTATGCCTATCCCGGCGCGATGCTCAACGGACAGGCGCCGGACGCGGCTGCGCAGCAGGCGCTGGCGGAAGAAGTGGTGGCGACCTTCCTGGCCGCCTGGCGCTATCGCGGCGCGACCGCGCCCTGAGCGCACGCGCCGGCCCCGCTCAGGAACTGCACGACAGCATCGAACAGCCAGCCCGGCTGCGCGCCCAATCCGGACGCTTCGCCGCGAAGGCCTCGCGTCCCGGCTGCTCGTCGTAGGGACGCCGCATCACCTCCAGCAGTTCGTCGATGCCGCTGGTATCGCCCTGCTCGGCGCGGTCGATCGCCTGCTGCGCCAGGTAGTTGCGCAGCACGTAGCGCGGGTTGGCCGCGCGCATCCGCTCCGCACGCAAGGCGGCTTGCAGCGGATCCTGCTGCAGGCGCTGCGCATAGCGGGCCAGCCAGACCTCGAACGCCGGCGCCTGCGCCGCCAGCTTGTCCGGGTCGTAGAACGCGTCGGCCAGCGCCGTCAGCGCCTGCGCCGGCGTCCACGGCGGCAGCGGCAATGCGCTCAAGCCGCGGAACCACAGGGTCATGTCGACCTCGCCCTGCTGCAGCAGATCCAGCACGTCGCGCATCAGCGCCACATCGTCATCACCGCACTGTTGCAGGCCGAGCTTGGCCGCGATGTTGTCGCGCTCGGCCTGCGCATACTCCGCACGGAACCGCTCCAGGCCGTCGTGCAGTGGCGCGACGTCGTCGAACAGCGGCGCCAGCGCCTGCGCCAGCCGACCCAGGTTCCAGTACGCGACCTGCGGCTGCGTACCGAAGCGGTAGCGGCGCCCCTGCGCATCGGTGGTGTTGGGCGTCCAGTCCGGGTCGTAGTCGTCGACCCAGCCGTAGGGGCCGTAGTCGATGGTCAGGCCCAGGATCGACATGTTGTCGGTGTTCATCACCCCGTGCACGAAGCCGACCCGCATCCAGTGCGCCACCATGCGTGCGGTGCGCGCACAGATCTCGGCGAACCAGGCCGCATCGCGTGCGCCACCGGTGCCGGACAGCGCCGGGAAATCGCGTGCGATCACCAGATCGGCCAGGCGCCGCAGCAAGGCGGTGTCGCCCCGCGCCGCCGGCAGTTCGAAACTGCCGAAGCGCACGAACGAGGGCGCCACCCGGCACACCACCGCGCCCGGTTCGGCGCGCGGGTGGCCGTCGTAGAACATGTCGCGCACCACCGTCTCGCCGGTGCCGACCAGGCTCAGCGCACGTGTGGTCGGCACGCCCAAGTGATGCATGGCCTCGCTGCACAGGAACTCACGGATCGACGAGCGCAGCACGGCGCGGCCATCGGCACCGCGCGAATACGGCGTGGGCCCGGCGCCCTTGAGCTGAAGCTCCCAGCGCCGCCCGTCCACGCCCAGCGCCTCGCCCAGCGAGATCGCGCGGCCGTCGCCGAGTTGTCCGGCCCAATGCCCGAACTGATGCCCCCCATAGTTCGCCGCATAGGGCTGCATGCCCGGATAGCGCGCATTGCCGGCGAACACCGCGGCGAACTCCGGCGCCCGCACCTCCTGCTCGGACAGCCCGAGCAAGGCGGCCACCTCCGGCGAATACGCCAGCAGCCGCGGCGCCGCGACCGGCGTCGGCTCGACCGGCGACCACAGCGCGCCCAGCACCTCGCGGCGCCGCGGACCGGTTTCCGGGTCGCCAGGCAGTTCGGCGACGAAACGATTGTCGAAACGCAAGGAGGGCATGGGAGACAGCGTAGAAGCCGCAGGCTTCATTGGAAAGTCCGCGAGGTGAGCATCCAGTGCACGCCAGGTATCGCGAGAGCCCGAAAAGCCCCTCTCCCCCGGGAGAGGGGTTGGGGTGAGGGTCCGACCACCGCGAACCCAGCGTACGCGCAGTAACCCCCGCTTTGACCAATCCCCACTCCCCACTCCACGCCCCACCTCCACTCGCCGCCGACACCCCCATGCGGCATGCTCCGCGCTCCTCTCAGGGATCGCCCATGTCCGACCGACCGTCTTCGCCCCGCTGGCCCCGCAACGCCCTGATCGCCCTCTCCTCGCTGCTGGTCTCGGCCTGCAGCAGCCTGTTCTTCGGCGGCCTCAACGCCAGCTCCTCGCGGCATGGCCTCCACGAGCAACGCGGGATCGTCTACGACGCGGCGCATGGCCTGGCACTGGACGTGTACCGCCCCGCCGGGGTGGAGCACGCGCCGGTGGTGGTGTTCTTCCACGGCGGTACCTGGAAGACCGGCGACCGCCAGAACTACCGCTGGGCCGGCGAAGCGCTGGCGCGGCACGGCGTGGTCGCGATCGTGCCGGACTACCGCAAGTATCCGCAGGTGACCCTGGACGGCTTCATGCGCGATGCCGCCACGGCGGTGGCCTGGAGCCGGCGCCATGCCGCCGACTACGGCGGCGATCCGCAACGGCTGGTGCTGATGGGCCACTCCGCCGGTGCGCACATCGCCGCGCTGCTGGCGACCGACGCTCATTGGCTGCAGGCACAGGGCCTGTCGCCGCGGCAACTGTGCGGCCTGGTCGGGCTGGCCGGCCCCTACGACTTCCTGCCGCTGACCGATCCGGACCTGATCGGCATGTTCGGCCAGGACCCGGCGCAACAGCGGCGCTCGCAGCCGGTGAACTTCGTCGACGGCGACGAACCGCCGGCGCTGCTGCTGCACGGTGACGCCGACACCGTGGTGGAGCCGCACAACAGCCAGTCGCTGCAGGCCGCGCTGCAGCGCGCCGGGGTACCGGCCGAACTGAAGACCTATCCCGGCGTCGGCCACATGCGCCTGGTGCTGGCGCTGCGCAAGGACGACCCGGCGCTGCCAGTCATGGCCGACAGCATCGCCTTCGTGCGTGCCTGCCCGGCACGTCCCGCCGCCCGCTGACCCGGACGATGCGGACGGAACTCAGCCGTCCGCGCTGCCGAGCAGTTCGAATGGACCACCCTGCTGCAGCGCGCGCTGATAGGCGGGGCGCTGCTCGATCCGCTGCACGAACCCGGCCAGGTTCGGATGCGTCTGCAGGCCGATGCGCGCCGCGGCGGCCTGCACCGGGAAGCTCATCTGCACGTCCGCGGCGGTGAAGCGGTCGCCGGCGAACCAGCCGGTCTCGGCCAGTTCGCGCTCCATCCAGTCCAGGTGCAGGCGCACCTGCGGACCGACGAAACCATGCATCGCCTTGTCGACGATGGCCTTGGCGATCGGCCGCGCGAAGAACGGCATCTTCGCCGAGCGGATCCGCCCGAACACCAGGCTCATCAGCAGCGGCGGCATCGCCGACCCCTCGGCGTAGTGCATCCAGTAGCGGTAGCGCAGGCGCTCGGGCGAATCCAGCGGCTGCGGCGCCGGCGACAGCGTGCTGCCGGTGTCGTAGCGATCCACCAGATAGTCGAGGATGGCCCCGGACTCGGCGAGGACGTGGCCGTCGTCCACCAGCACCGGCGACTTGCCCAGCGGATGGATCGCGCGCAGCTCCGGCGGTGCCAGCATGGTCTTGGGATCGCGCTGGTACTTGATCACCTGGTACGGCAGCGCCAGTTCCTCCAGCAACCACAGCACGCGCTGCGACCGGGACTGGTTGAGGTGATGCACGGTGATCATGGCGGCGGCTCCGGAGCTCGGGGGCCGCCATGGTAGCCGGATGCAGGTGTGAACCCGCGCATGCAGGGTATGGTCGCTGCATCTGGCGCCATGGCGACGGCGCCGCGATCAGCGGGAACCCGCTGTCCGAAAAAAGAAACGCCCAAAACAAAAACGCCGGAAGCTTGCGCTCCCGGCGTTCGGCACCTTGCGGTGGCAGACGTCCTTAGACGGCCTGCACCTGGTCAGCCTGCATACCCTTCTGGCCCTGCACGGCGACGAAGGTCACCTTCTGGCCTTCCTGCAGCGACTTGAAGCCGGTGCCCTGGATCGCGCGGAAATGCACGAACAGGTCCGGGCCGCTTTCCGGGGTGATGAAGCCGAAGCCCTTGGCATCGTTGAACCACTTCACGGTACCGTTCTGACGCTCAGACATTTGCTAACTCCTGAAACATTGAATTGAAGAAATCGCAGCCATCGGAAATCGAGGCCGAGACTGAGTTGCAGGCGTTAGTAAAGCGAGCGGAACGATGAAGTGGATCGTGAGATCTACTACACCAAGCCACGATTCACGGTGACTCTAGCAAACACAGTGGGGCCACCATACGCGGGTCGTGATCAAAAAGCGACATGTTTGTGTAGACAAACCGGGATCGACCACAAGGAAGCTGAACCCAACCCTAAAGTTAACGCCGGCGCTGCCGATCCGCCTGCCGATCCGCGGAAACTGCGCAAATCCGCCCTGGACCGGACAACGGCGACTGAGCCTGCGACCACGCCGGAGGTGGCCGTGGCTCCCCCTCCCCCCGCCCCGGCCACGGGTCGGACACGCGCCCCCCGGCCTCGATTCTCCCGCTTCCCCACAAGTCCCCGGCCAGCGGCGGCCCCACACCGTATCCTAGTGCGCCCTCGATCCCGATAGCCGCATGGCCCTCACCGCCACCCTCCGCAAGGCGGAGCTGCAGATTTCCGACATGGACCGCGGCTACTACGCCGCCCATTCCCTGACCCTGGCGCAACACCCGTCCGAAACCGATCAGCGGCTGATGGCGCGCCTGCTGACCTTCGCCCTGTTCGCCGAGGAGCGCCTGCTGTTCGGCAAGGGCCTGAGCAGCGACGACGAACCCGACCTGTGGCGGATGGACTACACCGGCGCGATCGAGCAATGGATCGAGGTCGGCCAGCCCGACGAGTCGCGGGTACGCAAGGCCTGCGGCCGGGCGCGCTCGGTGGTGGTGGCCAACTATGGCGGCCGCGCCGCGGACATCTGGTGGGACAAGAACGCGTCCGCGCTGATCAAGCTAAAGCCGGTACAGGTGATCGACCTGCCGGCCGACGCCGTCGCTGCAGCAGCCGAGCTGATCCAGCGCAGCATGCGCTTCGACGTGGTGATCCAGGACGGCGAGGTGCAGTGGCTGGGCGACAGCGGCAGCTTCGCCTTCACCCCCACGGTGCGCAAAGCCGCGGCATGAGCGTCGGGACCGCCCCCCTCCGCACCGATGTCGTGGTACTCGGCGCCGGCGCCGCCGGGCTGATGTGCGCGATCGCCGCCGGCCAGCGCGGGCGCCGGGTGCGGGTGATCGACCATGCCAACAAGGTCGGCAAGAAGATCCTGATGTCCGGCGGCGGCCGCTGCAACTTCACCAATACCGGCACCGGGCCGGGCAACTTCCTGTCGGCCAACCCGCACTTCTGCAAATCGGCGCTGGCCCGCTACCGCCCGGCCGATTTCATCGACCTGGTCGAACGCCACGGCATCGCCTATCACGAGAAGGAACTGGGCCAGCTGTTCTGCGACATCTCCTCCAAGCAGATCGTGCGCATGCTGGTGGACGAGTGCGCCGCGGCGGGGGTGACGGTGCGCACCGACTGCAGCGTGCGCGCGGTGGAACGCGGCAGCGAGGGGTTCCGCCTGGACACCGACGATGGCCCGGTGCATGCGGCCTCGCTGGTGGTGGCGACCGGCGGCCTGTCGATCCCCAGCCTCGGCGCCAGCGGCTTCGGCTACGAGCTGGCGCGGCAGTTCGGCCACGCGGTGCTGCCGACCCGCGCCGGGCTGGTGCCGCTGACCCTGAGCGGCAAGCACCAGGAACGCCTGCACGACCTGTCCGGCCTGGCGCTGCCGGTGGAGGCCAGTTGCAACGGCGCGCGCTTCCGCAACTTCATGCTGATCACCCACCGCGGCGTCAGCGGCCCGGCGATCCTGCAGATCTCCTCGTACTGGCAACCGGGCGACGACCTGCGCCTGGACCTGTTGCCGGGGCAGGACGCGGCGACCTGGCTGCGCGAACAGAAACGCCTGCGCGGCGCCGCCGAGTTGCGCACGGTACTCGGCGAGGCACTGCCGCGCCGCTTCGCACAACGCCTGTGCGAGGTGTGGCTGCCGGACAAGCCGGTGCGCCAGCTGGACGAGCCACAGCTGCGCGCCGCCGCCGAGCTGCTCGGCGCCTGGCCGCTGGTGGCCAGCGGCACGGAGGGCTACCGCACCGCCGAAGTCACCCTGGGCGGCGTGGACACCGACCAGGTGTCGTCCTCGACCATGGAATCGCGGCGCGTGCCCGGCCTGTACTTCGTCGGCGAAGTGCTCGACGTCACCGGCTGGCTGGGCGGCTACAACTTCCAGTGGGCCTGGGCCTCGGGCCATGCGGCTGGTTTGGCGGCCTAGCGGCCGGGAATGGGGAATGGGGAATGGGGAATGGGGACTCGGGAATGGGGACTCGAAACACCGCTCGTTGCGCGCGCGTCTCGGTCCGCCCGCGAACGTTCAGACACGGCAGTCCGCTCTTACGACTCCCCATTCCCGATTTCCCATTCCCGAACAACATGGACGCGACCGCGGGCATCGTGTATTAAACCCCGTCCCCGGGAGGCTTCATGCACACAGGCAAAGACATCACCCTCCGCCTGATGATCGTCGACGACAGCGGCGAAGACGCCGAGGCGATCGTCAGCAGCCTGCGCAACAGCGGCATCGCGGTGCGCCCGTCGCGGCCGCAGCACGCCGAGGAGTTGTCGGCGATGCTGACCGCACAGCCGATCGACCTGGTGCTCAGCGCGCAGGCGCAGTCGATCCCGCTGCCGCAGGTGCTGCAACGGGTCGCTGCCAGCGGCAAGGACATCCCGGTCATCGTGCTGGCCGAGCGCATCGACGAACAGGAATGGCTGGAGGCCGTGGCCGGCGGCGCGCGCGCGATCGCGCTGCGGCAGCGGCCCGAGCACTTGCTGGCGGTGGTCCGCACCACCTGGGCCGACCTGCAGGCGCGGCGCGGCCTGCGCCGGATCGAAGCGCAGATGCGCGAGACCGAGCGCCGCTGCGACGCGCTGATCGCCTCCTCGCGCGATCCGATCGCCTACATCCACGAGGGCATGCACATCCGCGCCAACGACGCCTACCTGGAGATGTTCGGGTTCGAGTCGTTCGACGACGTCGAAGGCGTGTCGCTGCTGGACATGGTCGCCCCGCAACACGTGGAAGGTTTCAAGCAGTTGCTGAAGTCGCTGAGCAAGGGCGAGCCGCCGCCGGCGCAGTACCAGGTGGACGCGCGCACCCTGGAAGGCGACAGCTTTCCGGCGACGATGGAATTCGCCACCGCCAGCTACGAGGGCGAGGCCTGCGTGCAGGTGGTGTTCCGCCGCCGCGAGGAGTTCGACCCGGAACTGGCGCGCGAGGTCGAGGACCTGCGCCAGCGCGACCAGGTCACCGGTCTGCTCAACCGCCCGACCTTCATGCTGGCGCTGGAAACCGCGGTGGCCCAGGTCGGCCGCGGCGAGGGCCAGTACGGCTTCCTGCTGGTCGAGCCGGATCATTACGCACGCCTGTTGGCCGACATCGGCCTGGATTCGGCCGATGCGCTGGTCGCCGCATTGGCCCAGCACCTGGCTGCCGCCATCGACGGCGACGTGCAGGCGGCGCGCTTCGGCGAGCACAACTTCGCACTACTGCTGGAAGGCGACTACGCGCGCACCGCGGCGCTGGCCGAGCGCCTGCTGCAGGCCTACGCCAGCCAGGTGTTCAGCGTCGGCGAGCGCTCGGCCACGGTCACCGTCAGCATCGGCGGCGTGCAGATCGGCGAGAAGATCGCCAGCGTCGGCCAGGTCCTGGCCCGCGCCAGCGAGAACGTGCAGGCGACCGTCGAACTGGGCGGCAACGCCTGCAAGATCTTCGACCCGGGCGCGGCCGACCGACTCGAGGAAGAGCGCGTGCAGCGCTGGGTCCAGCACCTGCGCGAGGCCCTGGCCGGCGACGGCTTCCTGCTGCACTACCAGCCGGTTCTGAACCTGCAGGGCGAACCGCACGAGCTGTACGAGGCCTACCTGCGCCTGGAGCGCAACGACGAGCTGATTGGCCCGTCAACCTTCCTCGGCATCGCCGCCGAGCATGGCCTGACTGCCGAGATCGACCGCTGGGTGGTCGCCCGCGCGATCGCCGTGATCGGCGAACGCCAGCGCGCCGGCCATGCCACCAGTTTGCTGGTCAAGGTCAGCCCGGAGGCCTTCGCCGACACGCAGATGGTCGACCTGATCCGGCGCGAACTGGCGACGCACGGCGTGCCCGGCGACCGCCTGTGGCTGCAGACGCCGGAGGCCAAGGTGTTCACCCATCTGCGCAACGCGCAGCAGTTCCTGGCCGACGCCACCGCCCTGGACTGCAAGGTCGGGCTGGAACAGTTCGGCTCCGGCCTGGACTCGTTCCAGTTGCTGGCGCACTTCCAGCCCTCGTTCCTGAAGCTGGACCGCGGCTTCACCCAGGACCTGACCCAGACCCGCGAACATCAGGACAAGATCCGCGAGATCACCGCGCGCGCGCAGTCTGCCGGCATCCGCACCATCGCCGAGTTCGTGTCCGACGCCACCTCGATGAGCCTGCTGTTCAGTGCCGGCGTCGACTACGTGCAGGGCGAGTTCGTCGGCCTGGCGGCGCCGGGGATGACGTTCGATTTTGCCTGAGGGGCCGCGATTCGGGATTGGGGATTGGGGAGTCGCAAAAGCAACGGCCGGCGGAGCCTGCGCTCCGCCGGCCGGCATGTCGATCTCGCGAACTATCAGCTCACCGTCGCGTTGACGTGCGAGGCGCGCAGGGTGGCGATGCGCTCGGACAGCGGCGGGTGGCTCATGAACAGCTTGCGCAGGCCCTGGCCCAGGCCACCGGCGATGCCGAACGCCTGCACCTGCGACGGCAAGGTGCTCTGGCCATGGTTGAGTTCCAGCCGCTGCAGCGCCGCGATCATCTTGGCGCGGCCGGCCAGGCTGGCGCCGCCGGCGTCGGCGCGGAACTCGCGGTAGCGCGAGAACCACATCGCGATCATCGTCGCGAACAGGCCGAACACCAGTTCCAGCACCATCACGATCGCGTAGTAGGCCAGGCCGCGACGGCCGTCGCGGTTGCCGGACAGGTAGCTGTCGACCACGCCGCCGACCACGCGCGCCAGCACGATGACGAAGGTGTTGAGCACGCCCTGCAGCAATGCCATGGTCACCATGTCGCCGTTGGCGATGTGGCTGATTTCATGGCCCAGCACCGCCTCGGCCTCGTCCTCGGTCATGTTCTGCAGCAGGCCGGTGGAAACGGCGACCAGCGCATTGTTGCGGTTGGCGCCGGTGGCGAAGGCGTTGATCTCCGGGCCGTCGTACACGGCGACCTCGGGCATGCCGATGCCGGCGGCCTGCGCCTGGCGCTGCACGGTCTGCAGCAACCAGCGCTCGGTGTGGTTGCGCGGCTCGGTGATCACTTGCGCACCGGTGGCGCGCTTGGCCATGAACTTGGACAGCAGCAGCGACACCAGGGAGCCGCCGAAGCCGAAGATCGCGGCCATCACCAGCAGGCCGCCCATCTGGTTGGGGTTGACCCCGAACACGGACATGACAATGCCGGCCAGCACCAGCACCGCCAGGTTGGTGATGAGGAACAGGACGATACGATTGAACATGTGAGCGTGGGCTCCGCACAGATCAAATGGAAGGATTGGCTCGAATCTGCGGTGTCGGCCGCTTGAATTCAAGCGCGCACCTGACCGAGGATTCAGCTTGTCCATGTCCCCGCCTCCCTACCGCGGCCGCTTCGCGCCCTCGCCCACCGGCCCACTGCACCTGGGTTCGCTGCTCGCCGCCTTCGGCAGTTGGTTGCTCGCCCGCCACGCCGGCGGCCAGTGGCTGCTGCGCATCGAGGACGTGGACCGCCCGCGCAGCGTGCCCGGCGCCGCCGAGCGGCAACTGGCGAGCCTGCGCGCCTGCGGCCTGGAGGCCGACGGACCGGTGCTGCGGCAGAGCGAGCGCGACCCGGTCTACCGCGACGCCCTGCAGCGGCTGCTGCAGGGCG
>NZ_AQOK01000550.1:0-342 GCF_000364645.1 Xanthomonas sp. SHU 308
GCCCTGGCGGCGCAGGGCGGCGTGCACCACGCTTGCGTCACCGACGCGCCACGCGCACAGCCGGCCATCCGTCTGCGCGTGCCGCCCGGTGCGGCCAGCGTGGTGGCCTTCGACGACGCGGTGCGCGGCCGGCTGGCCCAGGACGTCCATGCCGAGGTCGGCGATGTGGTGCTGCTGCGCGCCGACGGCTGCTGGGCGTACCAACTGGCCGTGGTGGTCGACGATGCCGCGCAAGGCATCACCGACGTGGTGCGCGGCGCCGACCTGCTGGACTCCACGCCGCGGCAGATCCTGCTGCAGCGTGCGCTGAGCCAGCCCACGCCGCGCTACCTGCACCTGCCA
>NZ_AQOK01000551.1:0-603 GCF_000364645.1 Xanthomonas sp. SHU 308
ACTTGGGAGATTTGCCCATGTTGTGGGACTGAATTCGGCTATGAAGATTGCTCCATAATTAGTGCTAGGAAAAAGAGATCTGCATGGATAGCTAAAGGATTAAAATGGTTCAACGAGCGCGAGAAGCCTGATTTCTGGAATTTCAGCGAACAAATATCAAATGTACCGCCGGAATATATGTAATAGGAGGCATATAAGGCAATTACAAGCATTGTCAGAAAATGGACTGACTGGTCGTTGGGAAGTTCTCAAGCAAGCGCAAGCAACAGGGCATAGCCAAATTCGGCGAATTGGAATTAAAACCACAAAGTTAAAGGTGTTCAAGCCATGAATGAGATGAGCACTGTCTTGGCAAAAATAGTTATAGACGTTTGTTTATTCTTTGAGTTTTCGGATTCAGGTGCTGTAGATCCCGATGTTTCAATTAAAATGATGGAGCAAATTGCATCTGAGCTACAGGGTCTCTCAGAGATTCAGAAAGAAAGTGTTTGTGAAATTTTTAAAGAAATAGCGAGTAATTACGATGAGGAGTTTTCATCTTTTATATTGAGCTTGCCTGAAAATATTGGGTTGATAGATTAGCCATGAATATCGCGAAACTTA
>NZ_AQOK01000552.1:0-6097 GCF_000364645.1 Xanthomonas sp. SHU 308
GGGCGGATGAGGGTACGGGCGCAGCCTCATGCACCCAATCATCGCGCGTCGCTCCGCGCCGGACCCTCACCGCAACCCCTCTCCCGGGGGGAGAGGGCTAGCCGCTCCCTTCTCCCGCCGGGAGAAGGTGGCCCGAAGGGCCGGATGAGGGTACGAGCGCAGCCTCATGCACCCAAACACCGCGCGTCGCTCCGCGCCGGACCCTCACCCCAACCCCTCTACCGGCGGGAGAGGGGCTTGAAGCAAATCCACGGCGCGGCGCCGACCGCGGCGAATCGACGACATGGCGCACACCGGCGGCAGCCGCGACAATAGACGGCCTCGCTCCGCGCCCGGCCGGTCGGCCCGGCCAGCATCGCCAAGGATTTCCGCTCATGTCCCATTCCCGCTCGCACGCCCTGTTCGCCCAAGCGCAATCGCTGATTCCCGGCGGCGTCAATTCGCCGGTGCGCGCCTTCAAGTCGGTGGGCGGCGAGCCGTTCTTCGTGCAGCGCGCCGATGGCCCGTACCTGTACGACGTCGACGGCAACCGCTACATCGACTACGTCGGCTCGTGGGGGCCGATGATCGCCGGGCATAACCACCCGGCGGTGCGCGAGGCGGTGCAGCGCGCGATCGGCGATGGGCTGTCGTTCGGCGCGCCGTGCCCGGCCGAGGTGACGATGGCGCAGACCATCACCCGGCTGGTGCCGTCCTGCGAGATGGTGCGCATGGTCAACTCCGGCACCGAAGCCACGCTGTCGGCGGTGCGGCTGGCGCGCGGCGCCACCGGGCGCAACCGCATCGTCAAGTTCGAAGGCTGCTACCACGGCCACGGCGATTCGTTCCTGGTCAAGGCCGGCAGCGGCATGCTGACCCTGGGCGTGCCGACCTCGCCGGGCGTGCCGGCCGGCCTGAGCGAACTCACCGCCACCCTGGCCTACAACGATGCCGAGGGTGCCACCGCGCTGTTCGAGGAAATCGGCCACGAGATCGCCGCGGTCATCATCGAGCCCGTCGTCGGCAACGCCAACTGCATCCCGCCGCGTCCGGGCTATCTGCAGCACCTGCGCGACCTGTGCACGCAGCACGGCGCGCTGCTGATCTTCGACGAGGTGATGACCGGGTTCCGCGTCGCCCTGGGCGGCGCGCAGGCGCACTACGGGGTGACCCCGGACCTGACCACCTTCGGCAAGATCATCGGTGGCGGCATGCCGGTGGGTGCCTATGGCGGGCGCGCCGAGCTGATGCAGCAGGTGGCGCCGTCCGGGCCGATCTACCAGGCCGGCACGCTCAGCGGCAATCCGGTGGCGATGGCCGCCGGGCTGGCGATGCTGGAACTGATCCAGGAACCGGGCTTCCACCAGCGCCTGGACGCGGCCACCGCGCAGCTGTGCGCCGGCCTGGAAGCCGCTGCGGCGGCGGCCGGCGTGGCGGTCACCACCAACCAGGTCGGCGCGATGTTCGGGCTGTTCTTCACCACCGAGAAAGTGGAGACCTATGCGCAGGCCACTGCCTGCGACACCGCCGCGTTCAACCGCTTCTTCCACGCGATGCTGGAGCGCGGTGTGTTCCTGGCGCCGTCGGCCTACGAGGCCGGCTTCGTCTCCAGTGCGCACGACCAGGACGTGCTGGAGGCCACCCTGGCCGCGGCGCGCGAGGCGTTCGCGGTGGTCGCCGCCGGCTGAGATGCCGGTGCCACGACCCTGGCATGACGACAACGCGCGGCGCCGATGGCCGGCGCCGCGCCGCTGCGCTGGATCAACCGAACACGAACTTGCCCTTCATCACCGCCCAGTGTCCCGGGAACGAGCAGAAGAAGGTGTAGTCCCCACCCTTGCTCAGCTTGGCGGTGGAGAACTTGACCGTGTCCGACTGCCCGGCGCCGATCACCTTGGTGTGGGCGATGATCCGCGGATCGTTCTTGGGCAGGTAGTTGTCGGCCAGGCTGGAACTGGTGCCGGCATTGGCCACCGCCTGGAAATCCGGGGTCTTGGTCAGCACCCAGTTGTGGCCCATCACCGCGGCGGCGAGCTTGCCGCTGTGCTTGAGCGTCACCGCCACCTCGGTGCAATCGGCCGCGACCTTGATCTGGGTCTGGTCGTAGGACATCTGGTCGGTGCCGGTGATGGTCACCGCGCAGGTCTTGGCCCAGGCGGCAGGTGCGAACGCGAGGCCGGCAAGGACGAGCAGCAGGGATGGAAACTTGGTGTTCAAGGCGGGTTCCTCGGCAAGAAAGACAACACTGCGCCACGGCAGGTCGCGCGCGTGGCGGCGTGCCCCGACTGTCCGCCGGCCCGCGATGGCTTGTCAACGACAAGCGATGGCGCATTGCATCATCGGCACGCGGCGGCGACCCCGCAGAGCGGCGTGAGCTTCGCTGCTCCCGCGCCACGCCAGCCGCCACTCACCCAGGCCTCCTCATGCCCGCAATGACCCGCGCGCGGCCGGCGCTGCTGCTGCTCGATTTCGACGGCGTGCTGGCGCGCTACACGCGTGCCGACCGCATCGCCGCGCTTGCCGCGCACTGCCGCTGCGAGGCCGCACAGGTGCGCGAGGTCCTGTTCGGTTCCGGATTGGAGATCGCCTACGACGGCGGCGAACTCGACACCGCCGCCTACCTGCAGCGATTGAGCGCGGGCCTGGGCGCCGCGGTGGACGCGGATGCGTGGATCGCCGCGCGGGTGGCGGCCAGCCGCGCCGACGCTGGCGTGGTCGCGCAGGTGGTGGCACTGGCCGAGCGCGTGGCCATCGGCGTGCTGACCAACAACGGTGCGCTGATGGCGCAGGCGATGCCGCAGATCGTGCCCGCGCTGTTTCCGCTGCTGCACGGGCGCGTGCTGTGCAGCGGCCGCCTGGGCGGGCGCAAGCCGGAGGCAACGGTATATCGGCACGCGCTGGCGCACTTCGATGTCGCCCCGCGGCAGGCGCTGTTCATCGACGACCTGTTCGTCAACGTGCGCGGCGCCCGCGCGATCGGCATGGCCGCGGAAACCGCCAGCGGTGCGCGCGCCCTGCGCCGCGCGCTGGCGCGGCACGGCCTGGGCTAAGTCGCCGGCTCAGCGCGCGGCGAGGTAGGCGCGCAGCGCGCTGCGCAAGCGCGCCAGGCCTTCGCCCAGTTCGGCATCGGTGAGGTTGAGCGCGGGCACGAAGCGCAGCACGTCCGGGCCCGCCTGCAGGGTCAGCAAACCATGCGCGGCGGCGTAGTCGAGGATGGCGCCGGCCTGTCCGGCATGTGCCGGCGCCAGCACCGCACCCAGCATCAGCCCGCGGCCGCGAACCTGCGAGAACAACGCGAACTCGTCGTTGAGCGCCGCCAGGCCGGCACGCAGCGCCGCCGATTGCCGCGACACGTTGGCGGCGATCGCCGTCGAGGCCAGCTTGCGCAGCGCCACCCGCGCCACCGCCGCGGCCAGCGGGTTGCCGCCGAAGGTGGTGCCGTGCGCGCCGAACTGCATGGTCTCGGCGACCTTCGGCCCGGCCAGCAGCGCGCCGATCGGGAAGCCGCCGCCCAGCGCCTTGGCCAGGGTCACGATGTCGGGAGTGATCTGGTCCTGCCAGTGCGCGAACAGGGTGCCGGTGCGGCCCATGCCGCACTGGATCTCGTCCAGCACCAGCAGCGCGCCGTGGTGGTCGCACAGCGCCCGCACCTGCGCCAGGAAGCCCGGCGCCGCCGGCATCACCCCGCCCTCGCCCTGCACCGGCTCCAGCATCACCGCGGCCACGTCGCCAGCGGCCATCGCCGTTTCCAGTTGCACGATGTCGTTGAAGTCGACGTAGCGGAAACCGCCGGGCA
Source organism: Xanthomonas sp. SHU 308 (assembly GCF_000364645.1). NCBI lineage: Bacteria > Pseudomonadati > Pseudomonadota > Gammaproteobacteria > Lysobacterales > Lysobacteraceae > Xanthomonas > Xanthomonas sp. SHU 308. The sequence continues at coordinate 3,776 of NZ_AQOK01000552.1, forward strand.
GCGGCTCGTAGCCTTCCTGGTACTTGGGCTGCGCGGTGGCGGTCACCGCGGCCAGGGTGCGGCCGTGGAAGCTGCCGCGGAAGGTGACGATCACCCGCCGCTGCGGCGGACGGCCCTGGGCGGTGGCCCACTTGCGCACCAGCTTGATCGCCGCCTCGTTGGCCTCGGCGCCGGAATTGCACAGGTACGCCTTCTCCGCGAAGCGCGAGGCCACCACCAGTTCCTCGACCAGGCGCAGCGGCGGCTCGCTGTAGAACACGTTGCTGGTGTGCCACAACTTGCCGGCCTGTTCGAGCAGCGCCGCCTGCAGGTCCGGATCGTTGTGGCCGAGCCCGCACACGGCGATGCCGGCGGACAGGTCGATGTAGTCGCGCCCCTCGCTGTCCCACACCCGCGCGCCCTGGCCGCGCTCCAGCACCAGTTGGCGCGGACGGTAGATCGGCAGCGCGTAGCGTTGGCCGAGGGCGATCAGCTCCGCGGCGGAAGAAGCGGTCATCGAGGCAGTCCTGCGGGGAAAGCGCCGATTATAAGACCGCCGGCAGCGCACGGCCGGGGGACTGCCGGCCGCCGCCTGGACCGACGGGGCGGCAGGCTGCTGTGCCACACCGCCGCCGCCCGCACGCGTGCCGCAGCAACCCCACCACGCCGTTGCTCGACATCTGGGAGGGACTTCAGTCCCGACGCGTCAGCGCGACGGCGTCGGGGCGGAAGCCCCTCCCACAGGGGGCTCTCCAGCAGCCGCGTCGCATCCGATCAGGACGCCGCCTGCCGCGGCGCGCGCGCCCGCGACCGCAAGGCGGCTCGGGTAGCATGGGCGCATGCGATTTTTCCTCGATTCCCCGCTCGCCCCGGCGACCGAGCACGGCTGGCGGCGCCGCTGGTTCGACATCATCTATCGGCACGACACCACGCCTTCGCGCAACTTCGACCTGTTGCTGGTCGCGGCGATCCTGGCCAGCGTCGCGGTGATTCTGGTCGACAGCGTGCCGGCGCTGCACAGCCGTTACGCCGGCGCGCTGTACGTGCTGGAGTGGGGCTTCACCGTGCTGTTCACCGCCGAGTACGCCTTGCGCCTGGCCACGGTGCAGCGGCCGCTGCGCTATGCGCTGAGCTTCTGGGGCGTGATCGACCTGTTGTCGATCCTGCCCACCTACATCTCGTTTCTGCTGCCCGGCGCGCAGACCCTGCTGGTGGTGCGCGTGCTGCGGGTGCTGCGGCTGTTCCGCATCCTCAAGCTGACCCGCTACGTCGAGGAAAGCAGCCTGCTGGTCGATGCGTTGTGGCGCAGCCGGCGCAAGGTGTTCGTGTTCCTGTTCACGGTGATCACCCTGGTAGTGATCTTCGGCGCGTTGATGTACGTGGTCGAAGGCCCGGCCAACGGCTTCACCAGCATCCCCACCGCGATGTACTGGGCGGTGGTGACGATGGCCACGGTCGGCTTCGGCGACATCGCCCCGCTCACCCCGCTGGGCCGCGCCATCACCTCGGTGCTGATCCTGATCGGCTACAGCATCATTGCCGTGCCCACCGGCATCTACACCGCGGAACTGGCCAACAGCCTGCGCGATGCCGACCGCAGCCGCGCGCCGGATCGACGCACCTGCGTGCACTGCGGCCTGCACGGCCACGACCGCAACGCCGGCTATTGCCGGGGCTGCGGCCAGGCGTTGCCCGAGACGGTGCCCTGAGCCCTTACCAGACGCCGGTGTTCGGCATCGACACCCACGGCTCGGCCGGCGCCAGCGCCTCGCCCTTCTGCAGCAGCTCGATCGAGATCAGGTCCGGGCTGCGCACGAAGGCCATGCGCCCGTCGCGCGGCGGACGGTTGATGGTCACGCCGAGCGTCTGCAGGTGCGCGCAGAGGGCGTAGATGTCGTCGACCTCGAAGGCCAGGTGGCCGAAGTTGCGGGCGCTGCCGTAGTCCTCGTCCGAGCCCCAGTTGTAGGTCAGCTCGACCTCGGCCTCCGGGTTCTCCGGCGCGCCGAAGTACACCAGGGTGAACTTGCCGGCTTCGTTCTCGATGCGGCGGGTTTCGTGCAGGCCCAGACCTTCGGTGAAGAACGTGCTGGTCTTCTCCAGGTCGTGGACGCGGATCATGGCGTGCAGGTATTTCATCGTGACAGCTCCGAGAGTGGGGGATGGGACGCGCCGTACCGCGATGGCGCGCGGAAAGGGCGCATAGGGTAGCGCCGGCGGCGTGCAGGCATGGCGACGCCGCGGCGGGACCGGTTCAGCGGAAATAGCAGGCCTTCAACGGCAGCGCCGCCGCGCCCACCGCGCTGGCATCGGCGGTGGCGGCGGCCGGCAGCAGCCGCGGCAACG
>NZ_AQOK01000553.1:0-1074 GCF_000364645.1 Xanthomonas sp. SHU 308
GGCGCCTGCGCGCGCTGCCGGCAATCCAGCGCCAACAGCGCGGTGGCGGTCAGACGCTGCGCCTCGCTGGCGCCGGCCGCCAGCGCCGCATCGGGCGGCGTGGTCGCGGACACCGCCAACGGCGACGGTGCTGCCGAGCGCGGTAGCGCCGTTGCCTGCACCTTGCTCGCGGCAACGGCGGGTGCGGCCGTCGGCGGCATCAGCTTCGCCGCGAGCGCGACCATTCCCACGACCACAGCGCCGGCGAACCAACACAGCGGGCACCGCATCGCCGCCATGCTCAGTGCGCCGCGGCGGTGTAGGCGTCGCGGTCGAACGCCATCGGCTGCGCCTGGCGCAGGCGCTGCATGGCGTCGGCCGCCGCCTGCTCGCGCAGTTGCAGGTCGATCTGCCCGCGCACCGCGTCGAAGCGCGCCGCGGTCTTCGCATCGAGCCGGATCAGGTGGTAGCCGTCGGGGCCGCGCACTGGCGCGGAGACCTGTTCCACCGCGAGCTGGCGGATCGGCGCGTCGAACGCGTCGGCCAGGTAGCGGCCGAAGGTCGGCGACAACTGCCCGCCCTCGCCGGCGGTGGCGGTGTCGTCGGATTCGCGCATCGCCAGCGTGGCGAAATCGGCGCCGCCGTCGAGCTGGCGCTTGAGCGCTTCGGCGCGCTGCAGAGCCTGCGCCTCGGTCAGGGTGTGCCCGCTGCGCGGCCCGCCCTGCGGATGCAGGGCGACGAACAGATGGCGCAGGTGATATTCGGTGTAGTCGTCCGGATGCGCGGCGAACTGCCGGCGCAGCATCGCCTCGTCGATGTGCGCGTCGGCGCTGAGCCGTGCCTGCGCGGCCTCGGCCAGGATCGCGTCGGCGGCGCGGCGCAGGCGCGCGGCCACCACCGGGTCGTCCTGCAGGTGCTGCTGCCGGGCCTGGTCGAGCAGGATGGCGCGGTCGGCGAAACGGCGCACCACCGAGTCATCGTCGATGCCGGCAGCACCACGCGTGGCGTCGCCGGCCAGGGCGCGGTATTCGCTGGCGGTGAACTGCTGCGCGCCGACGCGCAGCACCACCGGGTCGGTGGTGGCGGGCTCGGCGG
>NZ_AQOK01000554.1:0-2841 GCF_000364645.1 Xanthomonas sp. SHU 308
CGGCAGCAGCGACCAGCGCGGCCGCGGCAGCCGCGCGATGCCGCGCCACAGCCGCTCCAGCATCGGCGAATCGGCATGGTCGCGCGGCGAGGGGTCGATCAGCGCCGGCAGCAGCAGGCGCGTGGTCAGCGCCGCCACCAGCAGGCCAGCGATGGTGAACACCGCCAACTGGCGCAGGCCGTCCACGCCGGAGAACAGGAAGGTGACGTAGGCGATGCAGGTGGAGACCACGCCGGTGGCCAGCGTCGGCCACAGATGGCGCGCGTTCTCGCGTGGATCCAGGCCCGGGCGCTGATGGCTGAACAGATGGATCGGGTAGTCCTGGACCACGCCGATCAGGGTGAAGCCGAACGCCACGGTGATCCCGTGCACGCCGTCGAACAGCAGCGCCACCGCGCCGAGGCCGGCCAAGCCGGCGCTGGCCAGCGGCAGCACGCCCAGCACCGGAATCTTCCAGCTGCGGTAGGCCACCAGCAGCAGCACGATCAGCCCCACCGTATCCAGGGTGCCGATCCACTGCGCCTCGTTCTGGGTGCGCCCGCCGATCTCCACCGAGAACGCGCCAGGACCGGTCAGCGTCAGCTTGCTGCCGGTGCCGGCGCTCACCTTGGCGAAGGCGGCATGGATCGCATCCACCGCGCGCTGCTGGCCGGTGGGGTCGAAGCCGGCGGCGCGGGTCTGCGCGACCAGCAGCGCGTCCTTGCCGGCGCGGTCGAACCACACCCCGTCGCGCTGCTGCGGGCCACCGGCCGGCTGCAGGCTCTCGGCCAGGTGCAGCACTTCCAGGGTCGGATCGCGCGGCAGCAGCGGCTCCACCATCGCCGCCGCCGGCGAGCCCAGGTCCTGCAGCCGCGCCTGCAGCGCATCGCGCAGGGTCGGCGCATCCAGCGGTTTGGCGTCGAAGCTGTCGCTGAGCAGATAGCGGTACGGCAGCAGGCGCGGCGGGATCGCGTCCAGGCCGGCGTCGGCGCCGTTGGCGACCAGTTCGAACACGTCGTGCTGCGCGGCCAGTTCGGCATGCAGCGCCTGCGATTGCTTGGCCAGCGTGGCCGGATCGGCCCCGGACAGCGACATCAGCAGCAGCCGCGAGCCAGGGCCTTCGCCGAGTTCGTCGAGCAGGAGTTTCTGCGCGGGAGTGCGGGCTTCCGGCATGAATTTGCGCAAGTCGCCCGACACCTGCAGCGCATTGCCCAGCCAGATGCCGGCCACGGTCAGCAGCGCCAGCCACAGCAGCGCCAGCGAGATCCGCATCTTCGAACTCAGGGCGCGCTTCATCGCTGCATCCCCACGCCGCCCTGCGCCGTGCGATCAGCCACCTCACGCGCAGCCGTCAGGCCGGCAGCACGCTGCCGGCGGGCGCCTCGTGCGGGGATCACGCCGCGTCGCCGTGGCACAGCGCGGTCAGCGCGGCGCCGTCGGCAACGGCGCCGGCGGCCTGCGCGGCACCGGCCAGCAGGGTGCGCTGGACGTCGCCCTTGGCCGGGGTGGTCTCGATGCAGCGCAGTTCGGCGCCACGGCCGTACAGGTGCAGGCTGCGCACGTGCGCGGCCATGGCCGGATCCTTGGGCTGCAACTGCAGCTGCCAGCGCTCGCGGGTGCCGCTGCTGCTGATGTTGAACTGCTGCTGCAGCAGCGCGCGGTCGCCGGACAGCAGCGCGCCGAAACCGCTCTGCAGGCCGGCCAGTTCCGGCACGCGCGCCAGCGAGAAGCGCCGCGGCGGCTTGCCGTCGCGCTCCAGCGTGGCCTCGCCGCCACGCAGCGTGGTGGTCTCGTGGTAAGGCGCGGTGACCTCGCGCACCAGCGTCTGCGCGTCCGGGCGGCGGTACTCGCCCTGCACCCGCAACGGCGTCTTCAGCAGCGCCGAGCCGCGCAGTTCGACGAAGGCGGTGCTGACCGGCGCCGGCCGCGCCAGCTTCTGCAGGATCCAGTCGGCGTCCGGCGCCTCAGGCGATGCGGCGCTCAGCGGTGCGGCGCTGCACAGCAGTATCAGCATCCACGGCAAGGTGCGGCGCATCGGCATGGCGGTTGTTCCAGAAGTCGTAGAAATTGAACCAGTTGTAGGGCGCGGAGCGGGTGTAATGCTCCAGCCTGGCGGCGTAATCGCGGATGAGCGCGGCCAGCACCGGGGCACGCTGCCGGCGCGGCAGGTCCAGGCCTTCGCTGAAGGTCTCGAACACCAGCTCGTAGCGGTTGCCGCCGCGGTACAGCCCGAACGCCAGCACCACCGGCACCTTGAGCGCGGCGGCGATCAGCCACGGCGAGGTCGGGAACATGGCGCCCTGGCCGATGAACGCGGCCGGCAGCGCCGGATCCTCCGGGCGCGGCCGGTCCACCAGCAGCGCGACCAGCGCGCCCTCGTCGGTGGCCTGCTTGATCGCCATGACGATGGAGGTGCTGTCCATGCCGGCGTCGATGATGTTGGCCGCCAGTTGCGGGTTCAGCGCGCCGAGCAGTTCGGTCATCGCCGGGTTGTGCGCCTTGTCCAGCACCACCTTGACCTGCACGTCCGGGCGCTCGGTGGCCAATACCCGCAGCGCGTCGAAGCTGCCCAGGTGCGAGCCGAAGATCAGCACGCCGCGGCCGCGGTCCATCTGCGTGTGCAACTGGTCCAGGCCGCGGATCTGCACCCGGAACCGGTGCATCTGCCCGCACAGCATGAACACCCGGTCGAGGATGGTCGAAGCGAAGGTGTGGATGTGCCGGGCCACCTCCAGCAGCGTGGCCGGGCGATCGAACACGCGGCTGAGGTAGTGCCGCGAATCGCGCCGCTCCGGGCCGCGCACCAGCAGGAAATACAGGGTGATCGGATACAGCAGCAGGCGGCCGACGGCGCGGCCGCCG
>NZ_AQOK01000555.1:0-8298 GCF_000364645.1 Xanthomonas sp. SHU 308
AGGGCGAAATGGCCGCCGCCTTCCGGGCGGTGCTTCCAGCCGGCGCTCACGGCGCCGCCTCGGCGTTCAGCTCGCCGCTGACCAGCAGGTCCTCGCCGCGCAGCACGCGGAAGCGCCAGCGCGGCGCGGCGCCGTCCAGTTCCACCCGCGCCGGCTGGCCGGGAAACAGCGGTTGCACGAACTTCACCTGCGGCAGGCGCAGCGGCGCGCGCGCGCCATGCGCCGCCTCGACGGCCTGCAGCACGTGGTCCAGCACCACGACGCCGGGCACCACCGGGCGGCCCGGGAAGTGGCCGGGCAGGCTGGGATGATCATGCGGTACGACGAATTGCATACGGGCGACTCATATCCTGGGTTCGAGCATGGCACGGACGGCCTGGTGCGCGCGCTGGGTCACTTCCTGGCGGTTCAGCGGGCCGTCCTCGCCGTTCACCCGGATCGGCGTGCCGATCCGCACCCGGATGACGCCGGGCCGGACCCGGAACAGGCTGGTCGGCGGCAGCACCTTGCCCGCCCCGTCCAGCGCCACCGGCACCACGTCCACCCCGGCGTCGATCGCGGCCTGCAGCAGCCCGGCCTTGAACTCGGCCAGCGCGCCGCTGCGGCTGCGGGTGCCCTCCGGGAACAGGCACAGGTCCTGGCCACGGCGCAGCAACGCCGCCGCCTCGCGCCGCATCATCGCCCCGGCGCGGCGGCTGTCGCGGTCCAGGAACAGCATGCCGGTCGCGCGCGCATACCAGTTCACGAACGGCACCTTCAGCATCTCGTCCTTGAGCAGGAAGCGCAGCGGCACCGGCAGCGCCATGAACAGCGCGCAGATGTCGATGATCGACTGGTGGTTGCTGACGAACAGGTGGTTGCGCGACCAGTCCACCCGCTCGCGGCCCTCCACCTGCAGCCGCGCCCCGGCGCCGAACAGCAGCACCGGCGCCCAGAACCGCGCGCCCATGCGCAGCGGCAGGCGCGGCCCGGTCAGCCGCAGCAGCACCAGTGCGACGACGATGCCCAGCGCGGTGTGCGCCAGGGTGAATGCCAGTTGCAGGGCGTTCCACACGGCCCAGGCCATGCGCGAAGGCATCCCAGCCCGCGACAACTTGCTGTTTTCCTTGATGATCTGCACGACCCTTGCGTCCCCTGCACTTCGCGCGTCAGCGCAACAGATCGCGCCAAAAAACCGGCCCCAGCCGCGCCAGCCGGTGCAGGAAGTCGGGCAGATTACGGTAGGGACGCTGCGGAAACCAGCGCCCGCGCAGCAGGTACTCGCCGACGAAGAAGCCGCCGATGACCCCGTAGCCGAGCAGATTGGCGAACAGCGAGGCGCGCGCATCGCTGATCGGCAGCGGCGCGGCCAGGCCCAGTTGCGCCAGCACCCCGCTGGGCTGGGCGCACAGCGCCAGCAGCAGGTTGAGCAGGGTCAGCCCGACCAGCAGCAGGGTCCAGGCCAAGGTCAGGCGGCGGGTGTAGCGCAGTTGGTCCGGGGTGATCGGCATGCCGGCCTGCCGGTACAGGGCCTCGACGATGCGGGTGATCAGCGGCGTGCGCCCGCGCTGCAGGCTGCGCCCGAAGAACCAGGCCACCCAGGCGGTGAACAGCACCGGCGGTGCGGCCAGCAGCAGCAGGGCGTGCGGCGAGCGCCACAGCGGCACCAGCGCCGCGGTCGCGGCGAGCGCCAACGCCCAGGCCCAGGGCCGCCAGCGCGCCATCGGCTCCACCAGCACCATCAGCACCAGCGCCGCGCCGGCCAGCACCGCCAGGTCCGGGCGGTGCGCGGCATTGGCCCAGTGCGCCAGTGGCGAGTAGGCCAGCGCCAGCAGCACGCCCAGGGCCAGCGCCCAGGGCGCGGCGTCGGCCGGCTCAGCTGGTCTTGTTGGCTTCGACATGCGCCGACAGCGCGCGCAGCGAGGCGAAGATGCGGCGGTTCTCGTCGTTGTCCGAGCGCAGCTGGAAGCCGTAGCGCTTGCTGATCGCCAGCGCCAGTTCCAGGGCGTCGATCGAGTCCAGCCCCAGGCCGGTATTGAACAGCGGCGCCTCCGGATCGATGTCGCCGGGCTGGACGTCTTCCAGGTTCAGGCTCTCGACCAGCAGCTCGGCCAGTTCACGTTCGGCGGCGGTTTGCGAAGACATCCAGGGGCTTCCAGGCGAAAGGACGGGTGCGACAAGATGGTGCATCGGGCGCTGCGGCGCAACCATCGGCCCGCGAACGGCACGCTATCATGCCGTTTCGCCCCGCCGTTGCGCCCGCAGGTTTCCTCAGGATGACGTCCGCCGCTGTTGCTTCCCCTCCCCCCACCGCACGCGACGCCGCGGCAGACACGCCCGACGTGCTGGTGATCGGCGGGGGGCCGGCCGGCTGCGCGGCGGCGATCGTGCTGGCGCAACGCGGCTGGCGGGTGACGGTGCTGGAAAAGGACCACCACCCGCGCTTCCACATCGGCGAATCGCTGCTGCCGATGAACATGCCGATCCTGCAGCGGCTGGGCGTGCTCGACCAGGTGCGGGCGATCGGCGTGCTCAAACTCGGTGCCGATTTCCCCAACGATGCCGGCGGCTACAACACCTTCCGTTTCGCGCATGCACTGGGTGTGCAGTCCGACTTCGCGCTGCAGGTGCCGCGCGCCGACTTCGACCGGGTGCTGTTCGCGCAGGCGCGCGCGGTCGGCGCCGACGTGCACGAGGGCGTGCGCGTCGAGGCGGTGCAGCTGGACGGCGAGACACCGACGGTGCAGGCACGCGGCGCCGACGGCGTGCGCCACTACCGGCCGCGCTACCTGATCGACGCCAGCGGCCGCGACACCTTTCTCGGCAACACGCTCAAGCTCAAGCGCGCCAATCCGCGGCACCAGTCGGCGGCGCTGTTCAGCCATTTCCGCGGCGTGGCGCGGCGCCCCGGCGAGGACGCCGGCAACATCAGCATCTATCGCCACGCGCACGGCTGGATGTGGCTGATCCCGCTGCCCGACGACGTGATGAGCGTGGGCGCGGTGTGCGACCCGGAGTACATGAAGACCCGCAAGGGCTGCGACAGCGAGACGTTCCTGCTGCGCACGCTGGCGCTGAATCCGGACGTGGTGGCGCGCATGGCCGGCGCGCAGCGCGTGGCGCCGGTGCACGCCACCGGCAACTACGCCTACGAATGCACGCGCATGAGCGGGCCGCGCTGGCTGATGCTCGGCGACGCCTACGCCTTCGTCGACCCGATGTTCTCCTCCGGCGTGTACCTGGCCATGCACAGCGCCGAGCGCGGCGCATCCGTGGTCGACGCGGCGCTGCGCGACCCGGCCAGCGAGGCGCGGCTGCAGCGGCGCCTGGAGCGGCACCTGCGCGGCGGCCTGGACGAGTTCAAGTGGTTCATCTACCGCTTCACCTCGCCGACCATGCGCGAGCTGTTCGCGCAGCCGCGCAACGTGCTGCAGGTGGAACAGGCGGTGGTGGCGATGCTCGCCGGCGACGTCTTCGACAACCGTGCGGTGCTACGCCGCCTGCGCGTGTTCCGCGCCATCTATGCGCTGTCCGCGGTGGCGATGCTGCCGCGGGCGTGGCGCGCCTGGCGCCACCGCCGCCGCCAGGCCCGCGAATCGTTCCACGGCGACACCTTGCACGGAGATACACCATGAGCCGCCCGCACCTGCAGTTTCCGCACCACACGCAGGGCCATCCGCAGTTGCAGGTGGACTACGTCGCCGAAACCGACCCCAGCCAGTGGCTGGCCGAGGATCGCGTCCTGGCGGTATTCGGCTTCGGCGAGACCGCGCCCTACCACGACGACCCGCGCTACCTGCGCGTGCCGCTGCAGCCGCACGGCCCGCGCATGCTCGAGGTGTGGCGCACCGACGCCCCGGTGCACAGCGGCCGCGACGGCGCCATCGCCTGGGCCAGCGACGGCCGCCTGCAGTTCGGCGTCATCGAGATCGACGAGCGCCAGGTCGACCTGGACATCGAGGAAGCCGCCGCGCTCGCCTACGCGCAGATCAGCGCCTTCGTCGCCGGCAGCGCCACCCCGCGCCTGCTGCGCATCTGGAACTACCTCGATGCGATCACCCTGGGCAGCGGCGACCGCGAGCGCTACCGGCGCTTCTGCGTCGGCCGCGCGCGCGGGCTGGGCGATTTCGACGCCACCCAGCTGCCGGCGGCGACCGCAGTGGGCCGCTGCGACGATGCGCGGGTGATGCAGATCTACTGGCTGGCCGCCGCGCAGGCCGGCACCCCGCTGGAGAACCCGCGCCAGGTCAGCGCCTACCGCTACCCGCGCCAGTACGGCCCGCAGCCGCCCAGCTTCGCCCGCGCCATGCTGCCGCCGGCCGGCAGCGACATGCCGCTGCTGCTGTCGGGCACCGCCAGCGTGGTCGGCCACGCCTCCATGCACCAGGGCCAGTTGCTGGCGCAGCTGGAGGAAACCTTCGCCAACTTCGACGCCCTGCTGTCGGCCGCGCGCGAACACGCCCCGGACCTGCCGCCGCAGTTCGGCGACGGCACACGCCTCAAGGTCTACGTGCGCGAGCCTGGCGACCTGCCGCTGGTCGCCGCCGCCCTCGATACCCGCTTCGGCGACCGCGTCCCGCGCCTGCTGCTGCACGCGGTGATCTGCCGCGACGAACTGGCGGTTGAGATCGACGGCGTGCATGGTTGAACGGCGACGCAAGATCGTCCTGGTGTCCGGTGCCCCCGGCGCCGGCAAGACCACGCTGGCGGTCCCGCTGGCGGCGCACCTGGGCTTTCCGCTGTTCTGCAAGGATTTCATCAAGGAGACGCTGACCGACGCCCTGGGCGATGGCGGCGGCGATCTCGTCGCGTCGCGCCGTCTCGGCGGCGCCGCGATGGAGGTCCTCTGGTCGCTGGCACAGCGCAGTCCGCACGCGGTGCTGGAAGCCAACTTCCGACCGCGCAGCGACGACGAACGCGGCAGGATCGCCGCACTGGAGGCGAGGCTGGTGGAAGTCCATTGCCACTGCGGCCATGACGAGACCCTGCGCCGCTTCCGCGCGCGTGCCGCGACGGCCACGCAGCACGCGGCACACCCCCTGCGGGAACTGCCGCCCGACCTACTTGCCGACTATCCCGGTCCGATCGGCCTGGGGACGGTGATCGACGTGGACACCCGCATGCCGGTGGATCTGCCGCACCTGTTCGCGCAGGTCGCCGCCGCGCTTTCCTGAGCGGGTACCGGCACCGCCGCTGCCGCGCCGGTTCCGCCCTCGCGACGCGCTGTCCCTGGACTTGCGCCCAAGTGCGGTCTGTGCGGGACGGATGCCGTGTCGCTGCTTGCCCGGCGCAAATCACGTTGGACGCCGGACGTGGCAGAGCGCACCGCAGCAAGCGCGTATGCGTCGATGTTTCGCACCGCTGCCTTCCTCCCACGCATGACCATCCCACCTCGCCGGCCACGCAGTGGCGACATGCACTAACGCGTCGGCGCGGTCAGGTGACGGTCCAATTCCGGCTGTGTGGTGCGCTGTTGCTCCTGCCCCAGCGCCTGATTGGCCAGCGCCAGTTTCTGGTCCGACTGTTCCACCGGCGTGGCCAACGCCTGCTCCACCGGAACGACCGCGCGCTTCATCGCCGGGTCGTCCAGTGCGCCCTGCACGGCGATCAGGTTCCCGGTCTTCCCCAACACCACGTGGTCGACCCGCTCCAGCGCATTGCCCGCCAACGAATAGCCCGCGGCACCCGGATACATGTCGCGATTGTCCTTGCAGGCCGCCAGCAGGCTGCGACTGAGCCGCTCGCTGTCGTGGTCGTAGGCCTTGCCCAGGTATGCGTCGACCCTGCGCATGCCTGCTCGGATCTGTTCCAGCAACGCGTGATCCGGATGCCCCGGCAGCGACGGATCATCGCTACGGTGCGCCTCGGCGCCTTGCGCGGGAGGCGCCGAAGGTTCGGGCAACCCGTTCGCCAGGGGCGACACGTGCCGATGGGTGTCGGCGGTGTGCTGCAGCAGTCCCGAAACCGGCGGCTGGGCGCTGGTGTCGAAGTACGGCAGAGGACGCCGATCCCTGCCCAGATCCAGCCCGTTCTCTTCCAGCAGCGACTCGCGCAGATGCAGCCGCGACAGGTTCAGCGCGATCTGCGGGGTGTCGTTGCCGGGTTGTGGCGGATGTTGCCGATGCTCGACCTGGGCGATGTGGCTGACCGGATTGGCAGCATAATAATTCGCATAATCCGAGTTGCCGTTGGCGCCAAGCCTTGCGTTTCGAGCTTCCTTGTCAAAAAAATTCTGCCCCATTCCCTCCACATTATCGGGAGTCTCGCTCATTGTCAGATCGGCATTGAGACGAAGGTTTGGCTTCAATGTGAAGGCCACAGGCCTGCCGCTACGGTCCATGAAATCTGCCATGCGCCCCGGCTGTTCTTTGTAGATATCCTCCAGCGTTGCATTCGGCTTGCTTGCCAGAACCCTGCTGACGACTGCATTCCAGCCGGCGATCTGCGCACCGGCTTCGTCGCGGCGATTTTGCGCCAGCAAAGTTGCCAAGGGCTCGGTGTAATCACGCACCCCCGAGCCGCGTGAAATGTTTCCGACATCGCTGTCGAACTGCTTCAACGCCCGCTTAGTTGCTTCGGCATTGAACCCATGCTGCAGTTCATGACCTAACGCATACGTTACCTCACCCATATTTGTGGCGCTGGGTAGTTGACCTGGAGAGACAGGAGTCAGTCGTGCCAAAGGTAGGCGGATCGCGTGATTCTGCGCATCGTATTCACCACCCGCATTGGGATTAGTCAATGGAACGATGCGCGCCACATGGCCCTTGGCCACGGCAGCGTTGACCTGGTCAACGAGCGCGGGCGAAGCGTTGACGATCGACAGCAGATTCCTCGCCTGATCCGCCGTAACGTCCGGCTCAGAGCCAAATTCACTGAAGATCTTCTGAGCCTGAGCAGAGAGTTCCGCCATTCTGAGGCATCCTTGTCTTTATCCGATCACAACCATTTGCACACACAGGTGGCTGATCTTTTCGATCGGCTCATTTGCCTCGCCATTGGGATAGACCTGGATCCACATGCCGGGACGCTGAAAAAAATCGTACATCAGCGCTCCATGCGACAGCTTTTCTCCAAACGATGCTTGAGGTGGAGAATCGAAGTGGTGCTCACGTACAAATCCCATCTTTTCAAGTTCACCAGTGAAGCGATCAAAGTCCATCTGGCAGATACTGGTCATGTCGGGAGAAGATCCACGGGTCGCCGGATCGAAGCTGAACTCAAACCCATGGTTCTTCGTTCTCGGATCTACCTCGAAGCCATGCACCCAATCCCGGCTGACCTTCTCCCCGAATCCATAACGTCCCGACCCATCACGCGCATAGTCCATCTCCACCCCCATCACCTCATGCAAGCGCTCCGGCGTGAAGTCGGCCACGCTTCTGCTGGTCCGGATCAAGGTCAGCAATCGGCTGAGCATCTGCTCGGCGCTCAGCTTGGGCGACACGGGCGCGGCGGCCTGATCGGCGGCGCCGGACGAGGGGGACGAGGTCATGGCGGGAGATTCCTTGGCAGGAGGCGCAACGGCAGGCGTCCGCGCGGGCGCATGGGTGCAGGCCCCGCACAGCAGCGAGGCGATCAGGACGAGAGAAGCCCGCTGGGGCATGCGGCACATCCTTGCGGCGCGAAGCGATGAGCGCAGTATACGAACACCGGCAGGCCCCACAGCAAGCCGCCCACTGAACCATCTGCAGCGATGCAGGCTCGACGTTTCACCAGCAGCGGTCGATTGACCGCTTGCCAAGCCGGCCTGATCCCGATCCCGGTGCGATTCGACCGCCCCGTCAGTCCTCGCGTGCCGCCAGCAACGCCAGCAACCGATCGCGCGGCAGCTTGCCGGTCTCGTTGCGCGGCAGGGCGTCGAGCAGGCGCAGGCGGCGCGGCAGGAACACCGGATCCAGCTCGCGGCGCAGCGCGGCGAGGATCGTGGCCTCGTCCAGGGTCGGCGCCACCACCACCGCGGCGATGCGGCCCACCGCCTGGCCCGGCTCCGGATCCAGTTGCAGCATCGCGCCGTCGACCACGCCCGGCAGGGCCAGCAGGCGCCGGGTGAGATCCGCCAGCGAGGCGCGCTTGCCGGCGATCTCCAGCAGATCGGCCTGGCGCCCGCGCACCTGGAAACGGCCGTCGGCACCCACTTCCATCAGGTCGGCCAGCAGCACCGGCTGCGGCAGGTGCGGCGCGTGCACCAGGGTGCCGTCCGGCTGCGGCGCCACGCGCACGCCGGGCAGCGGCGTCCACGGCGCTTCGCAGGCGGTGCGGCGGCTGGCGAACACGCAGGTCTCGGTGGAGCCGAACATCTCGCGCACCTGCCCGCCA
>NZ_AQOK01000556.1:0-1581 GCF_000364645.1 Xanthomonas sp. SHU 308
ATCGGCGGCGCCGCCGGGATCAGCTCGCAACTGGTCGACCGCGGCATCGCCGTGACCCGCGCGACCCCGACCTTGCAGGGCGCGCTGTTCTGGCTGCCGGCGCCGGGCTGGTCGCTGAGCGGCTCGGCCAGCGTGGCGCTGGACGCGCCGGGCACGGTGCTGATGAGCAGCCTCGGCCTGTCGCGCAGCTGGACCGTATCCGACAGCTGGCAACTGCAGGCCGAGGCGCTGCTGTACCGCTACCCTGGCGCACGCGCCAACCGCCTGTTCAACCGCGACGAGGTCAGCCTGGGCTGGAGCTACCGCGACCGCCTGAGCCTGTCGCTGGCCGCCTTCCGCATGCCCGACAGCGGCCTGCAGCAGCGCTGGTACGGGGCGCTGGACCTGACCGCGCACCAGCCGCTGACCGGCCCACTGTCGCTGTCGGTGGGCGCCGGCGTCAGCCAGGCGCCGCCGACCCTGTACGGACTGGAGTACACGGCGCACTATCGCTACGGCCACGCCGGGCTGATCTGGAACGCCGGGCGCTGGAGCCTGGAGGTGGACCGTGTGTTCAGCAACGCCCGCACCGGCTATGCCGACCGCGGCCTGTGGCCGTGGGTGGCCAGCGTCTCCCGCAGCTTCTGAGGCGAGCGCAACCTTTCCGTGCCGCCCCGGCACATACCGGTGCCCGTTGCCACACCTGCCCCCATGAACGACACCGACCTGCTCGGCGATGCCACCGACCGCATGCTGCTCCGGCGCATGGCCGCCAGCGACCGCGAGGCGCTGACCCGCCTGTACCGCGCCTACCACGGGCGCCTGTGCCGGTTCCTGTCGCGGCTGACCCGGCGCCCGGACATCATCGAGGAAGCGATCAACGACTGCTTCTGGATCGTCTGGCAGAAGGCCGGCGACTTCCGCGGCGATTCGCAGGTCTCGACCTGGATCATGGGCATCGCCTACCGCTGCGGGCTCAAGGCGATCCGCCACCACAGCGACGACACCATCGACGACGGCGTGGCCGCCGAGGACCACGCCGCGGCGGCCGACCCGGACAAGGACCGCGAGCTGCGCGACTGGCTGGGCAAGGGCCTGGAACGCCTGTCGGCCGACCAGCGCCTGGTGGTGGAACTGGTCTACGGCCTCGGCCACAAGCTGGAAGAGGTCGCCGCGATCATGCAGTGCCCGGTGGGCACCATCAAAGCCCGGTTGTTCCATGCCCGGGTCAAACTTCGCAACGTGTTGCCGGGATTGGCCGGCGATGCGTCCACGCTGACGGAGAGCGCGTGATGAAAACGGGCTTCAACGAGCCGGGCAACGAGTGCGCGCATGCCTGGGACCTGATGCCGTGGGTGCTGCAGGGCAGCGCCACGGAAGCCGAAAACGAGTGGCTGGTCGCGCATCTGGCCAAGTGCCGGCACTGCAGCGCCGAGTTCGCCCAGCAGAGCCGCCTGCGCATGGCCATGACCCTGCCCAGCGACGTGCCGGTGGATGCCGAAGCCGGGCTGCAGCGCCTGCTGCAGCGCCTGGACGCGCCGGTTCCGCAGGCGCCGCCGCAGCGCGGCCGCGCCAGCTGGACCACGCGGGCGCTGGTCGCCA
>NZ_AQOK01000557.1:0-637 GCF_000364645.1 Xanthomonas sp. SHU 308
CCCGCCGATGGCGACCGCACGCCGGTACGACGGGATCAACCGCCCTGCGGCAGACGCGCGACGAACTCGCCGATCATCGGGTTGGCGAACGCGAACAGCAGGCCGACCGCGACGCTGATGATGAACGCGGCGTCGATCAGGCCGGCGGTGATGAACATGCGGACCTGCAGCACCGGGATCAGTTCCGGCTGGCGCGCGGCCGATTCCAGGAACTTGCCGGCCATGATGGCCAGACCGAGGCCGGCGCCCAGCGCGGCCAGGCCGATCATGATGCCGACGGCGAGGACGGTGGAGCTCTGGACTTGGGCGAGGTTGGTCAGGACGGCGAAGTACATGGTTTTCTCCAGGAACAAAGTTGCTTGAGGATGGTGAATCGAACGAAGGGTTGCTTAGAACGCGTGAAACAGAAACGTCAGTGGCTGTCTTCCGCCAGGCTCAGGTACACGATGGACAGCATCATGAAAATGAACGCCTGCAGCGGAATCACCAGCAGGTGGAACAGCATCCAGCCGAAGCCGAACGCGCCGCCGGCCAGCGCACCGAGGATGCCGGCACCGCCCAGCACCCAGATCAGCAGGAACACGATCTCGCCGCCGAACATGTTGCCGAACAGTCGCATCGCCAGCGACACCGGCTT
>NZ_AQOK01000558.1:0-1691 GCF_000364645.1 Xanthomonas sp. SHU 308
CAGTTCGCCGCGCAGCAAGCCCGGCGCGACATCGGCGGCCATCAGCGCGCCTTCGATCAGCAGCGTGCCGCTGCCGCACATCGGATCCAGCAGCCCGCC
Source organism: Xanthomonas sp. SHU 308 (assembly GCF_000364645.1). Classification (NCBI taxonomy): domain Bacteria; kingdom Pseudomonadati; phylum Pseudomonadota; class Gammaproteobacteria; order Lysobacterales; family Lysobacteraceae; genus Xanthomonas; species Xanthomonas sp. SHU 308. Next base: position 100 of record NZ_AQOK01000558.1, read on the forward strand.
GCCCTGCGCATACAGGGCCGGCCACTGCCCGCGCAGCAGCACCGCCGCGGCCAGGTTCTCCTTCAGCGGCGCCTCGTTCTGCGCCTGGCGCCAGCCGCGCCGGTGCAGCGAGCCGCCGCCCAGGTCCACCGACAGCGTCGCGCGGCCCTTGCGCAGCGACAGGTTCAGGCGCAGGTCCGGGTGCTCCACGTCCACCGACGGTCGCTCCAGGCCCTCGCCGCGCAGCGTGTCCACCACCGCGTCCTTGACCCGCTGCGCGGCGAAGCGCGCGTGGGTGATGCCGGTGCCGGACACATGCGCGTCCACCGCCAGGGTGTGCTGCGGCGCCAGATGGCTGCGCCAGGGCAGCGCGGCCACGCCGGCGTACAGTGCCGCCTCGTCGGGGCAGTCGAAGGACTGCAACGGCCACAGCACCCGGCTGGCCAGGCGCGACCACAGCACCGCGCGCTGCGCGTCCTGCAGGCTGCCTTCGGCATTGACCCCGGCGACGGTGGCGGTGGCCTGCGCCACGCCAAGCGCGAGCAGTTCATCGACGAGCAGGTATTCCAGGCCCTTGGCGCAGGAGACGAAGAATTTCACGGAAGGCGGACCAGGACGGACGGGAGGGAGGCACGGCGGACGCCGCGCGCGTGGCGCATCGCAGCGCCGGATCCGGCGTTACCGCGGCCGCGGCCGCGGATCGAGGGATTGGCACGCGCACGCACCGCACCGGAACGGCGCGCAGAATACCACAGGGTCCGTGCGCCCCTGCCTGCTGCGCGGTGCCCTGGCGCAGGGTGCGCCGCGGCCGCCACTGGCCTCGTGTGACGGGCACAGCGACGTCGCCCGCCGGCGTTCGCTTCGCGACCACCCCGCGCCGTGGCAGATGAAGCTGGCGCTGCAGACGCGCTCTCCTGCCGCCTGGTGCGCGACGCATCGCGCAATGCGAGACCACGAATCCGGCGCCGGGCATGCCCGGCGGCAGACCCCGTCGACGGCAGCGCAGGCCACTCACCACGGCGTCAGCCGCCACGCCTCGGGATCGGCCTGCAAGCGCTGCTGCAGGCGCAGTGTGTCCAGGAACTCTGCATCATGCGAGACCACCAGCAGCGCGCCGGGGTACTGCAGCAGCACCGCGCGCAAGGCGTCGCGGGCTTCGCGGTCCAGGTGGTTGTCCGGCTCGTCCAGCAACAGCAGTTCGGCCGGCGGCGTGCGGTAGAAGGCGCAGGCCAGCGCAGTCTTCAGTCGCTCGCCACCGCTGAGCTGGCCGCAGGGCACGCCGATGCGCTGCGCGTCCAGGCCGAGCAAGGCCAGCCGCGTGCGCAGGTCGGCGAGTGCGATGCCGGGCGCGGCGGCCTGCACCTGCGCCAGCGTGGTGGCGTCCGGGTCCAGCGCCGCCAACGACTGGTCCAGGTAGGCGCTGGCGGCGCGTACCCGGCAGCTGCCGGACAGCGCCGCCACCTGCCCGGCCAGCAGCCGCAGCAGGGTGGATTTGCCGCTGCCGTTGGCCCCGACCACGCCGATGCGTGCGCCGCCCTGCACCACCAGATCCAGCGGCTGCCGCGTCGCCGGCGCGAACGGTAGCCGCACTGCCTGCAGCTCGACCAGGCGAC
>NZ_AQOK01000559.1:0-8192 GCF_000364645.1 Xanthomonas sp. SHU 308
GGCCGCATCGGCCGGCGGCGGCGCGAACAGCGCCACCGGCGCGTCGGGCTGCACCTGGCGCGCGGCCTCGGCGATGCGCTCCAGGCTGCGCGCCTGCGTGGCCTGATGATCGCGCACCCGCTTGCCGGCACTGTCCTGGCTGCGCTGCTTCTGCCGGCCGAGCAGGATCGGCGCCTGGTTGGCCGTGCCGGCCTGCTGCCGCCCGCGCGCACTGCGCCGCTGCTGTCGATCGTGCTGCGCCTGCCAGGCAGCGTTGTCGCGCGCGTGCTGCAGCTTGTGCTGCGCCAGTTCGGCCTGCGCGGCCTCGCGCTCGCGCGCCCGGCACTGCAGGTAGAACGCGTAGTCGCCGCCGTAGTCGCGCAGCCCGCCTGGCGACAGTTCCAGCGTGCGCTGCATGTCCTGCAGCAGCAGCGCATCGTGGCTGATCACCAGCAGGCCGCCCGGCCAGCGCTGCAGCGCTTCGCGCAGGCGCTGCCGCTGCGCCGCGTCCAGGTGCAGGGTCGGCTCGTCCAGGATCAGCGCATCGGCCTCGGCCAGCCAAGCGCCGATCAACGCCACCCGCATCGCCTCGCCGCCGCTGAGCGTGGCCGCCAGGCGGTGCGGCTCCAGCGCGCCGAGATCGTGCGCGTGCAGTTGCGCCTGCAGGCGCTGGGCGATGTCCCAGCGTTCGCCGAGCGCATCGAAATCCGCCACGTCGGCACTGCCGGCCTCGATCCGCGCCAGCGCCCGCAACGCCGCGCCCACGCCGGCCAGGTCGGCGACGGTGGCGTGCGGCGCCGGCGCGATCTGCTGCGGCACGTAATGCAGGCGGCCGTGGCGCACGCAGCGTCCGGCGCTGGGCGTCAGTTCGCCGGCAAGCAGGCGCGCGAACACGCTCTTGCCGACGCCGTTGCGGCCGACCAGGCCGGTGCGGCGCGCATCGAGCGCGAAGTGCAGATCGGAGAACAGGATCCTGCCGTCGGGCAGAACATGGGTCGCGCTGTCCAGCGCAAGCAGCGGATGCGTCATGGGAACCTCCATGGATGCCGGTCGTGCCCGCCGATCGCTCGGCAGGTGGGACGAGGGCCGTCGCGAAGACGGCGGCATCAATGGCGCATCGGCGTGGATCCTCGATCGGAGTGGACGCGGGACGATGCTAACGCAACGCGGCCGCGACGGGCCACGGCGCGCCGCGCTGGCTCAGGCCGCGGACAGGAACGCCGGGTGGTAGGCCACCTCGGCCATCGGCGGCAGGCGCTCGCCGAAGGCCAACGCCTGGAAGGCCTCCACCGGCGCGCCCGGCAGCGTCAGCCCGGGTTCCGGATGGAAGCCGAAGCGCGCGTAGTAGGCCGGGTCGCCCAGCACCACGCAGCCGGCCGCACCCAGCGCCTGCAACTGCGCCAGCGCCGCGCGCACCAGCCGCGTGCCCAGGCCCTGGCGCTGGTGGCCCGGCCCCACCGACAGCGGTCCCAGCCCGTACCAGCCGCGGCTGCCGTCGGACAGGCTCACTGGCGACACCGCGACGTGGCCGACGATGTAGCCCTCGTGCTCGATCACCAGCGACAGGGTCAGCGCGCCGTCCGCGCGCAGCCGTTCGATGATGTCCTGCTCGTCGTGGCGGCTGTGCGCGACGCGGAAGAAGGCGACCAGGGTCAGCGCCTCGATCGCCGCCGCGTCGGCCGGCCGCTCGGCGCGCAACAGCATGTCGTCGGCTGCGCTCACAGGCGCTCCAGCAGCTCGGCGAAGGCCTGCGCCGAGGTCGCCACGTGCTCGCCCAGGCGGTGCGTGTCGTCGACCAGCAGCAGCCGCGCGGCACGCGCCTGCGCCCAGGCGATCACTTCACTGGCGGGAATCAGTTCGTCGCGCCAGGCATGCACCACCGAGGTCGGCACCGGTGCCGCATCCAGCGCCGGCATGTGCCCCATCCGCGTCGGCGGCACCATCAGGAACAGGCCGCGCACCGGCACGTGCAGCGACACCTGCGCGGCGATGTAGGCGCCGAGGCTGGAACCGGCCAGCACCAGCGGCCCGCGCTGCGCCGCCGCCTGCGCCAGTTCCAGCAGGCGCTGCAGGCGGGTCGGCACGTCGCCCAGCGGGCTGATGTCGCGGCGCGCATCCAGGTCGGTGTAGTCCGGGCGCGAATGGCTCCAGCCCAGGCGTTCCGCGACCTCGGCCAATGCGGTCACCTTGATCGCGTCCGGCCCGCTCTCGAAGCCGTGCGAGAGGATGCAGTGGCCGCGGCTCACAGCGCCACCACCGCATCGCCCAACCGCAGCGTGCCGCCTTGCACGATGCGTGCGCACAGGCCGCCGTGGCCGCGCATGGCGTTGTAGCCGCCGGGCCCCAGCGCCTGCTCCATGCGCGAGCACGGATCGCACGGCGCGATGCCTTCCAGCTCGACCTCGCCGATGCGGAAGCGGCGCCCCTTCAGGGCGATCAGCGGAATGCCGGAAACCACCACGTTGCGCCGCAGGGTCGCCGGCGCCACCGCCGCATGCCCGGCCAGCGCGGCGATCGCCGGCAGGTGTTCGGCCTGGATCAGGGTGACGCCGCGCTTGCCGTTGCGGCCGGCGTAGCGGTCGCCGTGCAGGCCGCCCTCGGTCTGCGCCTCAGCGGCGTCGACCTCGTGCATCGGCACGTCGCGCGCCGGGCGCAGGCCGATCCATTCCACGCGTCCGGCGCGCGGCAGTGTGGCCAGCAGGGTCGCCAGCGGGCTTTCGGAATTCAGGGTCATCGGCGAATGCTAGCATCCGCGCATGCCGCCCACCTCGTCGTTGCCGATCCACGATGCGCCCCTGCCCTACGTCGGCCTGCTGCAGGAGCGCGCGCCGGACAGCATCACGCTGGCGGTGATCCACTGCACCGAGTTGCCGGACCTGGCCAGCGCGCGCCTGTACGGCGAACGCGTGCTGTATCCGTCGGGCACCGGCAACAGCGGCCATTTCTACATCGACCGCGACGGCAGCGTGCATCGCTATGTGCCGCTGCAGCGCGTTGCGCACCACGTGCGCGGCTACAACCTGCAATCGCTGGGCATCGAACTGGTCAACCGCGGGCGCTATCCGCTGTGGCTGGATTCGCGCCACCAGGCGATGCGCGAGGACTACCCCCCGGCGCAGATCCAGGCGCTGATCCGCTTGCTGCAGCAGTTGCGCGCGGAGTTGCCGCAGCTGCGCCACATCGCCGGACACGAGGCGCTGGACCGCAGCCTGGAACCGGCCAGCGACGATCCGACGCGGCAAGTGCAGCGCAAGCTGGATCCGGGACCGCGTTTCCCCTGGCCGCAGGTGCTGGAGGCGGTGACGCTGGCGCCGTATGCGCCGCCTGTGTGACCGCCTTGGAGGCGGTGGATTGGAACGGCTGATTCGGGCCGCGATGGAGTATCAGACAGGGTCGCATTCTCGCGCTCCCGCAGGAGCGGCTTCAGCCGCGCCCCGGCTTCACCGGGAACGGCCCGGTCGCGGCTGAAGCCGCTCCTGCGCGATTTTCCACGCGCGCTCAGTGCACGCCGACGTAGTTCTTCTCGCCGGCGGTCACCGCCACGTCCAGGCGATTGCCGACCGGCGCCAGCGGGCACACCACGTGCGGGGTGAACGCGCATGGCGGGTTCTGCGCCAGGTTGAAATCCAGCACGATGCGGTCGCCCTGCGGCGCCGGCACGAACAGATAGCGGGCACCGCCATAGCTCTCGCGGCCGCTGGTGCGGTCGGAGAACGGCAGGAACAGGCGCTGGCTGGCGCCGTCGCGCAGGATCTGCAGCTTGTAGCGCCGCCCCCGCAGCACGAACTCAGCGCTGCCGACCAGGGCCAGCGGCTGCGGCGTGCCGATCGAGGTGAGCAGCACCATCGCCTGCGGCGCCGGCACCGGATACCAGTCGGCCACCACCCGCCACTGCGGATCGATCGGGAAGTAGTCGATGCCGCGGAAGCGCGCGCGCGCCGGCGCCTGCGGATCGCGGAAGCGCCAGCCGAACAGGTTGCCGGTGCGCACCACGTAGAACTCCTGCGCCCCCAGCGCAAGGCGGGTCTGGGTGTCGTGCGCCGCGTCGGTCTCCAGGCGGCCACCGGCGAACGGCTGGCCGTTCACCTGCACCGCCGCGTCCGCCGCGGGCTGGAACTGCACGCCCTCCTGCGGATCCACCTGCAGCATGCCCAGATGCGCCGGGCCGGCCGGCAACTGCACGTCGTTGTCGGGTGCGCTGCCGACCCGGTGCAGGCCACTGTGCAGACGCCCGGAGCCTGTGAAACTCAACCAGCCCGACGGCGCACGCAATGTCGCCAGGCGCTGCGCACGATTGCGCTCCACCGCCTCGCGATAATGCGTGGCAGATTGCGCGCGTGGCGAGGCGTCGGCGCCATCGGCCGACGCGCGGCGGTCGCCGCAGGCGGCCAGGCCCAGCAGCATCGCCAGCCCGCAGGCCTCACGCCAGCGCATGGTGCCGCCCCTGTCGCGTGCCATCGTGCATGCGTTCCGTGTGGACCGGCGCCGGCCCTAGCCGATGGCGCGCGGCCGTGCCGGATCGGCGATCCAGCCGCTCCAGGAGCCGGCATACACGCGCGCACCGTGCAGGCCGGCATGCTCCAGCGCCAGCAGCAGATGGCAGGCGGTGACGCCCGATCCGCACATCAACACCACCTCGCGCGGATCGCGTCCCTGCAGCAGCGGCTGCAGTTCCGCGCGCAGTTCCTGCGCCGGACGCAGGCGGCCGTCGCGCAGGTTCTGCGCCAGCGGCCGGTTGAGCGCGCCGGGCACATGCCCGGGCAGCGGGTCGATCGGCTCCACCTCGCCACGGAAGCGTTCGCCGGGGCGCGCATCCAGCAACCAGCCCGGCGCCTCGTGCAGACGCGCGGCGACCTCCTCGGCGGAGACGATGCGTGCCGCATCGAAGACCTGCGGATACGGCGGCAGCGGCGACGGCACGGAGGCCGCGTCGGTTTCCGGCAGGCCGAGCCGGCGCCATTCGGCCAGGCCGCCGTCGAGCACGGCGACACGGCGATGGCCGAGCAGGCCCAGCATCCACCACAGGCGGGCAGCGGCCATGCTGCCGTCGCCGGCGTCGTACACCACCACCTGGTGCTGCGGGCCGATGCCCCACTGCCCCAGAGTGCGCGCGAACGCCGCGTCGTCCGGCAACGGATGCCGGCCCAGGCCTGGACGGCCGAGATCGGACAGATCCGCGTTCAGATCGGCGTAGACCGCGCCGGGCAGGTGCGATTGCGCATAGGCTTCGCGCGCGGCCGCCGCCGCAGCAGGATCGAGCAGCGCCGCCGGCACGAACCGCGCATCGACCAGGCGCAGCGCGGGATCGTCGAGCGCGGCGGCCAGCGTCGGCGCCTCGACCAGGGTGTGCCATGCGGGGGACGTTGCGGTCATGCGGCTTGCTCCAGTCGGCGGCGCAGGTTGAGCAGGATCGCCGCGGTCGCGCCCCAGATCCGCTGGCCGGGCCAACCGTACTCCAGCACGACGCGCGGGCGTCCACGGTAATCGGTCTCGATGCTGCGCAGGTTGTCCGGCGCCATCAGGTAGGCCAGCGGCACTTCGAACACCTCCGCCACCTCGCCCGGATGCGGCTGCGGCACGAAGCGCGGATCGATTGCCGCCACCACCGGCATCACCCGGAAGCCGCTGATGGTGACGAACGGATCCAGGTAGCCCAGCGGCTCCGCCTGCGACGCCGCAAGCGCGATCTCTTCCTCGCTCTCGCGCAGCGCCGCGGCCACCGCATCGGCGTCGCTGGCCTCGATGCGGCCGCCGGGAAAACTGACCTGGCCGCCGTGGTGACGCAGGCTGTCGGTGCGCCGGGTCAACAGCACATGGGTGCCGTCGGCGCGCGGCACCAGGCCGGCCAGCACCGCCGCTTCCACCGGCGCGCCGTCCGGCAACAGATCCTGCAACTCGTGGTGGTTCCAGCCCGGCCCCGCCGGCGGCTGCTGCAGCGGGTGCAGTGCGCGCAACAGGTGCGCGCGTTCGGCCAGGCGCTGCCCCGGCGACGGCGACCAGCCGCGGCCCGGCAGCACCTCGTCCATGTAGCGGCGGCGTTCGGCGTCGCTCATGCCGCGCCAGCGTGCGATCTCGTCGCCGCTGCGCAGGCAGCCGGCGCAATAGCCCTGCGCATCGAGACGGCAGAGACCGATGCAGGGCGTGAGCAGGGCATGCGGAACGGGATCCATCGGATTCGACACCTTGCCAGCCTAGCGCGATTCGTCGGCGCCGTCGTTGCCTGCCCAAAAAAATTGCGCCGGCATCGCTGCCGGCGCAATCGTCGTGCACTGAACCAGCGTGCTTACTTGACGCTGACCAGCTTGATCTCGAACTGCACCGCCACGTTCGGCGGGAACGGCGTACGCGGGTCGGCACCGTAGGCCTTGTCCGGCGGCAGGGTCACTTCCCACTTGGAGCCGGCCGGCATCTGCAGCAGCGTGTCGCGCATGGCCTGCATCTCGACTTCGCTGACCTTGATCGCCGGGATCTGCTGCGCCGGACGCGCCTGCGCCGGACGCTGGCCGAACGGGTACGGACCGGCCACTTCCAGCTGCACGGTGCTGGCCTGGGTCGGCTTGGCACCCTTGCCGGCCTCGATCACGCGGTACTGCACGCCGCTGGGCAGCACCTGCACGCCAGGCTTGGCCTTGTTCTGGGCCATGAACTGGTCGCTCTTGGTCTTGTTCTCGGCAGCGGCCTTCTCGTAGTCGGCCTTGGCCTGCTGAGCGCGGGCCTGCTCGCGCTTCTGGAACGCTTCCACCGCCGGCTTCAGCTGGTCGGCGCTGACCGCCGGCTGCTTCTTGGCGTAGGCGTCCTGCAAGCCCTTCACCACCGCATTGATATCGAGCTGCTCGCCGCGGCCGGTGAGTTCGGCAAGGTTGTTGCCGTAGTCGTAGCCGAAGTAATAGCTCAGCTTGCCCTTCTCGGACGAGGTGTCCTGGGCGAACGCATTGCCGCTCAGGGCGAGGGCCGCGACAGCGACCGCAATAGAACGCAACTTCATCAAACAATTCTCCAGGGTGGTGGCACAGGGCGGCCCGTGCCGCCTGAGATGACGCGTTAGGATAGCCGCCGCGGCGCGTAACCGCTACCGACGACGCTGCTCTGACTGGTGCGGCCCACCCAGAGTTCCCATTACCTTTTTTTAACAACCAGGAATGCACATGTCCGGCACGCCGGTCCTCGCCGATACCCAGGGTGCGATCCGCATCCTCACCGTGAATCGAGCCGACAAGCTCAACGCCTTGAATCGCCAGGTTTTGCAGGCGCTGGATGCGGCCTTCGCCGCGGCCGCGGACGACCCGCAGATCCGCGTGGTGGTGCTGACCGGCGCCGGCGAGAAAGCCTTCGTGGCTGGCGCCGACATCGCCGAGATGAACGAACTGACACCGGTGCAGGGCCGCGATTTCTCGCAACTGGGCCAGCGCCTGATGCGCCGGATCGAGCGAATGCCCAAGCCGGTGCTGGCGATGGTCAACGGTTTCGCCCTCGGCGGCGGTCTGGAACTGGCGATGGCCTGCCACCTGCGCGTGGCCGCCGAAGGCGCGCGCCTTGGCCAGCCGGAGATCAATCTCGGGCTGATTCCCGGCTTCGGCGGCACCCAGCGCCTGCTGCGGCTGGTCGGCCGCGCCGCGGCGCTGGAACTGTGCCTGCTCGGCGCGCCGATCGACGCGGCGCGCGCACTGCAATTGGGCCTGGTCAACCGCGTGGTCGCCGCCGGCGACCTGCAGGCGACCACGCTGCAGTTGGCGCAGCAACTGGCCGATGCCGCGCCACTGGCGCTGCGCGGCATCCTCGACGCGATCCAGATCGGTGGCGAAAGCGCGATCGAACAGGGGCTGGAATACGAGACCGCGCAGTTCGGCCTGCTGTTCTCCAGCGAGGACATGCGCGAAGGCACCCGCGCCTTCCTGGAGCGGCGCCCGCCGCAGTTCCGCAACCGCTGAGCCCGCACACGATGTCGCACGCCCCCGCTCTCGCCACGCCGCTGCAGTTGCTGCGCTGGATCCTGGACGACGATCTGGATGCCGCGATCGACGGCGGCCTGATGGACTACCGCGGCACCGATCCGGAGGACGATCGCCTGGATCCGGCGCATCCGCAGTTGCGCGCGCAGGTGCTGGCCGCGCAGCAGCGCCTGCGCGATGCGTGGGCCGCGCGTGCGCGCTACCGGGCGCGCAGCGCGCGCTTGGAACGCCGTGCCAACGCGCGCCAGGCGCGACGTGCGGCAG
>NZ_AQOK01000560.1:0-611 GCF_000364645.1 Xanthomonas sp. SHU 308
CCGGCGCCAGGGCCTGGCCCTTGCGCAAGGCGCGCTCGGCCTCGCCGAAACGGAAATCGGCGGCGGCACGGCTCGCCTGCAGCGCATAGGCTGCCGCCACCCGCTCCAGGCCGTCGCTGGCGCCGGCTGCGTCCGGCACCGCCGCGTGCCACTGCGCAAACGCGTGTGCCGCCGCATCCAGGCGCTGCCGGCGCAGGGCCTGCTCGGCCTCGCGCTGCAGGCGTTCCAGCGCCCGGTTCAGTTCCGCCTGGGTCTCGGGCAGGTCGACATGGCCGGGGTCGTAGCCACGCGCGCGCTCCACCAGCGCCGCTGCGGCGGCCAGGTCGCCGCGCGCCAGGTCGCTGCGTGCGTGCTGCAGCAATTCCGACAGCGCATCCTCCCGACCTTCCAGCGCCGCGGTGCGTTCCGGCGCGTACTCCAGGACACGCTGGTACAGCGGCAGGGCCGCGTCCGGGCCATCGTCCAGATGCCCGTCGTGGCGCGCCTGCGCCGCCCGTTGCAGCAGTTGATCGATGCCGGCGTGCGCGGCCTCGCGCGCGCGCAATGCCGCCTCGATGCGATCGGCATCGGCGCGCGGCACCTGCAGCGCGCGCGCCAGCGCCAGCGCCTCA
>NZ_AQOK01000561.1:0-2266 GCF_000364645.1 Xanthomonas sp. SHU 308
CCCGGCGCGTTCACCGGCGTGCGCCTGGCGATCGCGGTCGCGCAGGGCATCGCCCTGGCCCTGGACCTGCCGGTGCTGCCGGTGTCCACGCTGCAGGTGCTGGCGCTGCGCGCGCCGGCCGACGCGCCGCGGGTGCTGGCGGCGATCGATGCGCGCATGGGCGAGGTCTACACCGCGGCCTACGCGCGGCAGGCCGATGGCGGCCTGCAGGCGCTGACCCCGGAGCAGGTGCTGAGTCCGGAGGCCTTCGTGTTGCCGGAGCCGGATGCGGCCTGGGCTGCGGTCGGCACCGGGCTGGCGGCGGTCGATGGCACCTTGCAGCGCCGCTTCGGCGCGCACTGGCGCAGCGCCGATGCGCAGGCGCTGCCGCATGCCGCCGACGTGCTGACCCTGGCCGCGGCCGCATACGCGCGCGGCGAAGGCATCGCGCCGGAGCGCGCCGAACCGGCCTACCTGCGCGACAACGTCGCCCTGACCCTGGCCGAGCAGCAGGCGCAGCGGGCCGCGCGGTGAGTGCGTGCGGCGTGCCGTCGGCGCGTCAGCGGTCGAGTACCAGCGGCGTGGCGCTTTCGTGCGCAGGCCTGGCGACGCACAGCAGCGCACAGCCTGGTTCGATCTGGGTGTCGGGCGGACGCAGGTAATGCACTGCGCCGGACAGCACGCGCGTCGCGCAGGTGCCGCAGGAACCGTAGCGGCAATCGGAGGGCGTAGCGATCCGCTGCGCTTCTGCCAGCTCCAGTAATGTGCCGGCGTCCGGGGTCCAGACCGCCTCGCGTCCCGAGCGCTGGAACCGCACGCGCACCCGTGGCGCATCTGCTGGCGCTGCGGGGTTCGTATCGCGGACGAGGCTCGATGGGCCGAATGCCTCGAAGCGGATGCGCGCGTCCGCCACGTTCAGCGCGCGCAATCCACGGTACATATCGCGCATGAAGTCTGGCGGTCCGCACAGGTAGAAGTCGTAATCGTCGAATGCCAGGATCCGCTGCAACCGCGCGATGCCGATGCGGCCGGCGCCGTGGCCGGCCGCTCGGCTGTCCAGGCAATGCAGCGACAGCCGCGCGTCGGCCGCGGCGAGCCGTGCCAGTGTGGCGGCGAACGGACGATCGGCGGCCTCGCGGGCGCCGTGCACGAAGATCAACCGCCGCCGCGAGGCGGTGTCGGCCAGCGCCTGGCGCAGCATCGCCAGCATCGGCGCGATGCCGATCCCGGCCGAGACGAACACCACCGGCCGCGGGCTGGCGGCATCGAAGACGAAATCGCCGCGCGGCATCTGCGCGTCCAGCGTCGTGCCGACCTGCGCATGGTCGTGCAGCCAGGCCGATGCCCGGCCCTGCCGTTTCACGGTGATCCGGTAGAGCGCGCCACCCGGCGCGTCGGACAGCGTGTAGTTGCGCACCGTCGGCGCGGCATTGCCGCAGATCGGGAAACGCAGCGTAAGGTGTTGGCCGGCTGCGTACGACGGCAGCGCGCCGCCGTCCTCGGCGGCGAAATGGAACGAGCGGATGGCACGCGCTTCGTCGACGATCCGCACGATCCGCAGCGGCCGCCAGGCGCGTTCGGCGGCAGGCGTCGACGCCGCGGCGAACTGCGCTGGGCGCTGCACCGCCGACCAGCGCCACGGCAACACGGCGCGCGTGTGGCGCACTTCGCGGAGATGGAAGCGCACCACGCGCTGCGCGCCCGCGAACGTCGCCAGTAGCGGCCCGTCCCAGACGATCTCCGCGCGGGCGGCCAGGTACAGCAGGTCGCCGCGTTCGAAGTCGATGAACAGCAGCCCCGCGCGCGGATCGTGCAACAGATTGCCGAGCGTATTGAAGTAGCGGTTGCCGCTGAAATCCGGCGTGGTCAGGGTGCGCGCATCGTCGACGCGTACGAAGCCGGGCAGGCCGCCGCGGTGCGACACGTCCGCGCCGCGCGCGGCGCCGGCATCCTCCGAGGTGTTCGCGCTGGCGATGAAGAAGGTATCGCAGCGCGCGAGCAGCGCGCATTGCGCATCGCTCAGACGCGCCGACACGGCAGTCGCGGTATGCGCGTGGACCTCGCCTGCGGCGAACGTCGGGCTGCGGCTGTTGATGTACTGCGGGCAGTTACCGAAGCTCTGCTCCACCGCGACCGTCAGCGTGTCGCCATCGACTGCGCTGACGCTGCCGTTGACGCGATTGCGTCGTCGCGTTTCGAGCGCGATGCCCAGGCCGCCGAACGGCGCGCCCGGCCGCCAGGTGCCGGCCAGCGGGTCGCCGGGCAGGGGCGGCGCGGCGATGCGCAG
>NZ_AQOK01000562.1:0-1948 GCF_000364645.1 Xanthomonas sp. SHU 308
CTGTCGCGGCAGGCGGCCGCGTCGCGCGCGTCCAGGCCCAGTGCGCCGAGCACGTGGCGCAGGGTGTCGTCGGCGACCGTGCGCGGCGTGTCGCTGGCATCGATCCAGTCGACCAGCAGGCCGGCGGCGTCGGCCAGGGTGTGCAGGGAAGTGTCGGTCATGGGCAGGGCGAACCGGGCAGCAAGGCGAAAGGGGGATCCGCCGCGGTCCCGCCCACACGCGCCGACAGCGCGTGCGCGGCGGTGGGCAGCGAACGAGGTGGCCAGCGTGCCGGGGACGCTGTCGCGATGGCGTCGCGACAGCGGGTGCTCATGCGGCGTTGCCGGGCCGGTAGCGCGCGACGAAAGCGTTGGGCGGCAACTGCGCGGCGTCGTCGCCGGCGTTCTCCGTATGCACGGTGCTGCCGGGCAGGTCCAGCGCCATCGGCGCGTCGCCGAAGTTGGCGGCCACGTGCCATTCGCCGTCGCCCAGGCGCCAGCCCGCGGCGATCGCCTTCGGTCCGATCACCCGCGCCCCCAGCGCGCTGGCTTGGCCGAGCGCCGGCACCAGGTGCTGGCGGCGCAGCGCCATCAGCGCCGCGAACCAGTCGCGCCAGCGCGCACCGTCGCCGTGGGTGGCGTCGCTGATGTCGGCGATGGACGCCTGGAAGGTGCCCGGCGCGTTGGGATCGGGAATGGTCGCGCGCTGTTCCGGGTCGGCGAAGGCGGCGAAGTGCGCGAACTCGCGGCGCCGGCCCTCGCGCACCGCCTCGTCCAGCGGCGGCGCGAAGTCGGTGAAGAACTGGAACGGGGTCCGGCTGCCCCACGGCTCGCCCATGAAGAACAGCGGGATCATCGGGGTCAGTGCGGTCAGCGCCAGCGCCGCGCGCAATGCCGGTTCGCTCACCTGGGTGATCAGCCGGTCGCCGCGGGCGCGATTGCCGATCTGGTCGTGGTTCTGCGCGAAGATCACGAACTTGTGCGGCGGCAGGTGGCCGCTGGGTTCGCCGCGCGCGTGCCCGCGATGGTCGGCCTGGCCCTGGAAGGCGAAGCCTTCGCCGAGCACCCGCGCCAGGTGCTGCGCCGGCGCGTCGGCGAAGCCGGCATAGTAGCCCTCGTGCTCGTCGGTCAGCAGCACGTGCAGGCTGTTGTGGAAGTCGTCGTCCCACTGCGCGCTGTAGCCGCGCTCCAGCACATCGGCCTGGTTGGCCTCGTTCTCCAGCACCAGGTGCACGTGGCGCCCGTCGGCCACGCTGGCCGTGATCGCCTCGCGCAGGGTGTCGAGGAAGGCGTTGGGCACGATCGCGTGCACCGCGTCCAGGCGCAGGCCGTCGAAGCGGTATTCGTGCAGCCACATCAGCGCGTTGTCGATGAAGTAGCGCTGCACCGGCGCCAGGCGGAAGTCGATCGCCGCGCCCCAGGGCGTCGGCGCATCCTCGCGGAAGAAGGTCGAGGCGTACTGGCCCAGGTAATTGCCGTCCGGGCCGAAGTGGTTGTAGACCACGTCCAGGAACACGCTCAGGCCCAGGCCGTGGGCCTCGTCGATCAGCGCCTTGAGTTCGTCGGGATGGCCGTAGGCCGAGGCCGGCGCGTACGGCAGCACGCCGTCGTAGCCCCAGTTGTGGCGGCCGGGGAATTCGGCCAGCGGCATCAGTTCGATCGCGGTGACGCCGAGCGCGGCCAGGGTCGGCAGCTGCGCGCGCAACCCGGCGTAGCCGCCGCAGGTGCCCACGTGCAGTTCGTAGAACACCGTCTCGGCCCAGGGCCGGCCGCGCCAGTCGCCGTGGCGCCAGGCGTAACCGTCGGTGGCCAGCACCGCGCTGGCGCCGTGCACGCCGTCCGGCTGCCAGCGCGAGGCCGGGTCCGGCACCGGTGTGCCGCCGTCGATGGCGTAGCGGTAACGGGTGCCGGGCGCGCAGGCCAGGGTGGCGGCGAAGTAGCCGTCGCCGATCGCCTGCAGCGGCTGGCGC
>NZ_AQOK01000563.1:0-15963 GCF_000364645.1 Xanthomonas sp. SHU 308
CCAGCTCCACGCGCTTGGCATCCGGCGCCCACAGCGCGAAGGCGACCTCGCCGTTGGCGCCCGGCCAGGCGCCCGGGCGCAGCGCCGCGCGCGGGGCGGCAGGGGAGTCGATCGATGCAGCGGTCGTGGCCATGGTCAAAGGTCCGGTTGCAGCCAAAGGGTGGACAGCGGCGGCAGGGTCAGCGCCAGCGATTGCGCATGCCCGTGCATCGGCTGCGGCAGGGTCGACAGCACACCGCCGTTGCCCTGGTTGGAACCGCCGTAATAGCCGCTGTCGCTGTTGAGAATCTCGCGCCAGCGTCCGCCACGCGGCACCCCCACGCGGTAATCGTGGTGGACGGTCGGCGTGAAGTTGCTCACCGCCAGCAGCGGCGGCGTATCGTCATCGCGATCGTGGCGGACGAAGGCGAACACGCTGTTGTGGTGATCGTCGGCGATGCTCCACTCGAAGCCGTCGCTGCTGCGGTCGCTGCGGTACAGCGCCGGCAACGCACGCAATTGCCGGTTGAGGTCGGCGACCAGGCGCGCGACGCCGCGGTGCTCGGGCTGCTGCGCCTGCACCCAGTCCAGCGGCCGGTCGTGGTCCCAGTCCTGCCACTGCCCGAACTCGCAGCCCATGAACAGCAATTTGCGTCCGGGATGCGCCCACATGAAGGCCAGGTAGGCGCGCAGGTTGGCGAAGCGCTGCCAGGCGTCGCCGGGCATGCGCGCCAGCAGCGAGCCCTTGCCGTGCGCCACCTCGTCGTGCGACAGCGGCAGCACGAAATGCTCGGAGAACGCATACACCAGGCCGAAGCTCATCTCGCTGTGGTGGTGCTGCCGGTGCAGCGGATCGCGCTGCAGGTAGCGCAGGGTGTCGTGCGCCCAGCCCATGTTCCACTTGTGGCTGAAGCCCAGCCCGCCCTGCTGCGTGGGCGCTGTGGCGCCCGGCCACGCGGTGGATTCCTCGGCGATGGTGCGCACGCCCGGGAAGCGCTGCGCGATCTCGTCGTTGAGCCGGCGCAGGAAGGCGATCGCCTCCAGATTCTCGCGGCCACCGTGGGCGTTGGGGATCCATTCGCCGGCGTTGCGGCCGTAGTCGCGGTACAGCATCGCCGCCACCGCATCCACGCGCAGGCCGTCGACGTGGAAGCGCTCGATCCACTCCAGCGCGCTGCCGATCAGGTAGGCCACCACTTCCGGGCGGCCGTAGTTGTAGACCAGCGTATTCCACTCGCGGTGCACGCCTTCGCGCGGGTCGGCGTGTTCGTACAGGGCGCTGCCGTCGAAGCGCTGCAGGCCGTGCGCATCGTCGGGGAAGTGCGCGCCGACCCAGTCCAGCAACACGCCGATGCCGGCCTGGTGACAGGCATCGACGAAGCGCGCGAAGCCGTCGGCGTCGCCATGGCGCGCGGTGGGGGCGTACAGGCCCAGCGGTTGGTAGCCCCAGGAGCCGCCGAACGGGTACTCGGCGATCGGCAGCAGCTCGATATGAGTGAAGCCGAGCCCGCGCACGTAAGGGATCAGTTCGGCGGCCAGCGCATCCCAGTGCAGCGGCTGGCCGTTGCCGTCGTGGCGCCAGGAGCCGGCATGCAGCTCGTAGACGCTCAGCGGCTGCGCGCTGCCGGCCTGGGCCTCGCGCTGCGCCAGCCAGGCCGCATCGCCCCAGGCGTGGCTGTCGGCGTACGGCACCACCGAGGCGGTGGACGGCGCCAGGGCGCTGCAGCGCGCCACCGGATCGGCCTTGCGCGGCAGCACGCTGCCGTCGGCGGCCTGCAATTCGTATTGATAGTGTTCGCCGCCGTGCAGCCCGGGCACGAACAGTTCCCAGACCCCGGCCTCCGGATGCAGGCGCAGCGGATGCCGGCGCGCGTCCCAGCCATTGAAGTCGCCGACCAGCGCCACCCGCCTGGCCTGAGGCGCCCACACCGCGAAGCGCACGCCCTCCACCTCGCCGACGCGGGCGTGATGCGCGCCGAGCGCGGTACGCAGGGCGGCGCCGTCGCCGGCGGCCAGATCCTGCAGCCAGGCCGGATCGAGCATCGGCTCGAAGGCATAGGGATCGTCGCATTCCTGCACCGCGTCCGGCCACACGATGCGCAGCCGGTAGGGCGTGGGCTGCTTCAGCTCGCCCTCGAACAGGCCATCGGCCTGCGGGTGGGTACGCATCCGCGCGATCAGCTTGCCCTGCGCATCGAGCAAGCCCAGCGCCTCGGCGCCGGGCGCTAGCACGCGCACCCGCACCGTGCCGTCGGCCTGTGGATGCGGGCCAAGCCAGGCGAACGCATCGATCGCCTCGCCGCGTGCCAGTGCCTGCAAGGCAAGGCCGTCGCCGTCGTCCTCCGTGTCCGCCGCCGGGTCCCCGCCGGCGGCCGGGTCCACGGCGTGTTCCCGATCGCTCATGCGGCGGCCATGGCACTCGCGGTGGCCGACACCGTGGCGCTGGCCGCGGCCGGGATGGTGCCGGCGGTCGTGGCGGCGGTGCGCTCGTACAGCGCCATGTACTTGCGCCCGGCCAGCTCCCAGCCGCTGGGCCGCAGCATCGCCGCGCGACGCATCGCCTGCAGCAGACCCGGCAAGCGGAAGGTGCGGAACACCCGTTGCAGGCAGCGGCGCAGGCCGTCGGCCGAGGCTTCCTCGAACAGGAAGCCGGTGACGCCGTCGTCCACCGTGTCGATCAGGCCGCCGGTGGCGTGGGCGATCGGCAGGCTGCCGAAGCGCTGCGCGTACATCTGGCTCAACCCGCAGGGCTCGAAGCGCGAGGGCATCAGCAGGAAGTCGGAGCCGGCGAACATGCGCCGCGCCAGCGGCTCTTCGAAGCCGATGTGCGCGCCGACATGGCCGGGGTAACGCCGCGCCAACGCCGCCACCGCCTGCTCGATCTGCGGCTCGCCGCCGCCGATGATCACGATCTGGCCGCCGGCGGCGACGATCTGCGGCGCCACCTCGCAGATCAGGTCCAGGCCCTTCTGGTGCACCAGCCGCGAGACCACCGCGAACAGCGGACCGTCGCTGTCGAGCAGGCCGAACGCCTGGCGCACCTGCGCCGCGTTCTCGCGCTTGCCCTGGATCTGGCCGACGCCGAAGTGCGCCGGCAGGTGCGTGTCGGTGCGCGGGTCCCAACTGGCGTCGATGCCGTTGACGATCCCGCTGAGGCGGCCGCTGGCAGCGCGCCGTGCCAGCAGCGCGTCCAGGCCGCAGCCCTGCGCCGGGCCGGTGATCTGCGCCGCGTAGCTGACGCTGACCGTGTTCACATGGTCGGCGTGGACGATGCCGGCACGCAGGAACGACATCTGCCCGTAGAACTCCAGGTCCTGCAGGCCCTCTGCGGGGATGCCCAGGGCGCCGGCCATCGCATACGGGAATAGCCCCTGGTAGGCGAGGTTGTGGATGGTCAGCAGGCACGGCGTGCGGCCGCCGGACCAGCGCACGTAGGCCGCGGCCAGTGCACACGGCCAGTCGTTGAGGTGCAGCAGCTCCGGCGTCCAGTCCAGCCCGGCCTGACCGCCGGCGATCTGCGCGGCAGCGTGGGACAGGGTGGCGAAGCGCAGCGCGTTGTCTTCCCAGTCGCGGCCTTCGCTGCACACGTACGGCGAACCCTGTCGCTCGAACAGCTGCGGGCACAGCAGCACGTAGACGCACAGACCATCCGGACGCTCGGCCCGGCCCAGCGCGCAATCCGGCAGCCCGGCATGTGCGGCGATGCGGCCGACGATCTCCAGCGGCCCGGTCGTGCGCAGCACCGCCGGGTAGCCCGGGATCAGCACGCGGATGTCGCAGCTGCCGCGCAGCGCGCGCGGCAAGGCCGCGGCCACGTCGCCCAGGCCGCCGGCCTTGATGAAGTCGGCCATCTCGGAGGTCACGAACAGGCTGGTCCGGCGCGGCGCCGGGTGCAGCTTGACGGTCACCTCGGCATTGCGGACGAAGCGGCCGCGCGCATCGCGGTAGCGGCGGCGCGGCGCATGCAGCACCGGATGGGTATCGCGTTGTCTGTCGGTCAGGTCGGCGGGGGTGGGGGGCGACATGGCGGTTCCGTCTGGGAAGGGGGAGGACGGGGCACACGAAAATCGGAAAGCGACTGCCGACGCGCGTCCTGGCGGGCGCGCGACGCGAAACGAAGAAAGAGGCACGGCAGCGTCGAAACGGAACGGCGATGTTGCAGTGCGATAATGCACGAGCAAAGTACAAATGGCGCGATAAAAGAGGCGTGAAGCGCGCGCTTGTCTACGGCGAAATGGAGAGTGCGGCGCATAGTGGATTTGCCGAACGTCAGACGCCGCAAGCATGGATCGCGTTGCACGTGCGAATGAATTGTTTAGCTTCCGTTGCCGGACACGTGCCGCGCTCCCTGTGCGACCGTGGTCGCCACCTCCGTTGTGCGAGCTTCATGCGGTCTATGGTGCAGTGTGCTCATGACAGTCTTGAAACCGCAGATGCGCCGCGAGCTGGACGGCTTCGTCCTCGACGGGCTGCTGCGTGCGTGCCCGGATGGCGTGCTCGAGCCGCAGATCTGCATCAGTGGCCACGATGGGGCGGTGCTCGGCCGGCATGCGTTCGACGGCGTGTATTTCCGCGATGCCAACGCTGGGGCCTATTTCGTCGCCGAGCGCCTGGCCGCGATCCGTTCGGCACGGTACGGAAAGCTGGTCTTCGCCTGAGTTCGCTGGCCGGCCATCTGCCGGGTGCGATTGCCGCGGAGAAGCGGCGTGGGGTGGCGCCCCGCTCAGGCTCCGGTCTGCAGACGATCCAGGGCCGCCAGCAGATCGGTGCGGCGGTAAGGTTTCGGCAGAAAGCCGGTGTGCTCCGGCAGCATCCCTGGTTCCGGTGCGTGCATGCGGGAGGTCAGCAGGGCCGGGGTGACGATGCCGCGGCGGCGCAACTGGCGGACCATGCTCAAGCCGTCGCAGCGCGGCATCTGCACGTCGCTGAAGATCAACGCCACGTCCGGATGCCGTTCCAGCACCGCCAGTGCTTCCTGGGCGGTCGCCGCCGACAGGACCCGGTAGCCGTCGGCGGCCAGCATGGCGGCGGCCAACTCCCGGATCGTCTGGTCGTCCTCCACCAGAAGAATGGTGGTGGAGGCGGAGGTGACGCGCATAATGCAGGGATCGCTTTAATAAATAATCCACTGCAGCTTCACGATTCGTCGGTGAAGCGCTGGTGACGTCCCGCAAATCCCGATATTCTCGACCTTACTTACTGCGAGACGCAGCTTGACCACGCACGCCCACTATCGGCAGATCGTCGAGCTCTCCCACGACTGCATCAAGGAAGTCGGCCGCGACGGCGTCGTGCGCTTGATCAATCCCCACGGGTTGGCCCTGCTCGGCGTGTCCGACCCCGCCGACGTCGTCGGCCACAACTGGGTCGAGCTGTGGCCCGAGGACATGCGCTCGCTGACCCAGGGCGCCTTTGCTGCGGCATTGGGCAACGAGCAGCGTGAATTCTGGGCGGAGCGCCCGTCGCTGGATGGACGGCGGCGCTGGTGGCACGTGATGGTCAGTCCGCTGGCCAACGCCTCGGCGCGGGTGGAAAGCGTGCTGGTGATCAGCCGCGACGTCACCCAGCAGCACCAGGTCGAACAGGCTCTGCGCGCGCTGGGTCACCTCGCCCCGATCGAGGGCCGGGGCGACACGATGGACGCCGACGATGCCGCTGCGCTGGGCCATCGCTGGCAGACCGAGCAGTCGCAGTTGCGCGGGCAACTGGACATCGCCCTGGCCGCGCAGCGCGTGGCCGAGCGCGCGATGACCCAGGCGCAGAAGGGCGAGGCGGTGGGGCAGATGCTTGCCGGCGTGGTCCACGACTTCAACAACATGCTGCATACCGCGATCACCTCGGTGAGCATGGTCGCCGACCATCCGCAGCGCCTGCAGCCGGACCAGCAACGGCTGCTCGCCATCGCCAACGAGGCCTTGCAGCACGGCGCGGGCATGACCCGGCGCCTGCTCGGCTTCGCCCGCGCGCACCCGGTCAAGCCGATCTGGCTGGACCTGAACGCGCTGGTGACGCAGATGCAGCCGTTGTTGGCGCAGGCGCTGGGCGGCGAGATGCGCCTGCAATTGCTTGCATGCGCCGAGGTGGCGACGACCTATGCCGACCGCAACGCGGTCGAGCAGGCGGTCATGAACCTGGCCCTGAACGCGCGCGACGCCAGTCGCCCCGGCGATGCGGTGACGATCCGCTGCGGCGCGCTGGAGGTGCCGCCGTCGCGCGCGGCGGCGATGCGCCAGCCCGGCCGCTACGTGACCCTGGCGGTCAGCGACCAGGGCGAGGGCATGTCCGATGCGGTCAAGTCGCGCCTGTTCGAGGCGTACTTCACCACCAAGCCCGAGGGCAAGGGCACCGGGCTGGGGCTGGCCCAGGTCTACGGTCTGGTCCGCCAGGCTGGCGGCTTCGTCGACGTGGAATCGGAACTGGGACGCGGCACCACCATCACCCTGGCGTTCCCGTTCGTGGCGCGGCCGCTCGGCGACGAGGGCGAGGGCGCCGACCCGATGTCGGTGCCGACGGCGGAGTAACCCCGCTCATCCGCCTGCGCGCGCCGGCAGCCGGTCGCTGATGCGCACCGCGAAGGCCTCGCGCAGCACCTGCAGCGCCCGTTGCTGGCGCTCGGCATCCAGCGCCGCGCAGCACGAGGGCGGCACCTGCACCTGGAAATCGCGCATGCGCGCATCGATCGCGGTCGCCAGCACGCAGGCGTCGGTGGCGATGCCGGTGACCAGCAGGCGGGTGGTCTGCAGCCGCGCCAGCAGCAGGGCCAGAGCCGAACCGAGGAAGGCCGAGTGCTTGGGCTTGAGCACGTAGTCGTCCTGCGGGCGCGGCGCCAGGCAGGCGGCAATGCGTGCGCCGCGCTGCTTCGGGTCAGCGCACAGCGTCCACAGGCCTTCGAAATCGGTGCGCCAGTCGGCGAAGTTGTCGTTGGCGAACAGCACCGGCCAGCCGCGGCGATGGAAGCGCGCGCGGAGCTGGGCGATGCGCGCGGCCACCGGGAGTGCGGCCTCCGCCAGCCGTGCGCCGTCCGGGAAGTCGAAACGGCTGATCATGTCCACGATCAGCAGCGCCGGCGCTCCGTGCGGCGTCGCGGGTGGTGCCGGATGGTCGCGTTGCCGCTGGGTGCCTGTGCGTCGCCGGGCGGGCTGGCGCATGCGTCGATCCTCCATTGCCGGACTGGCTTCATGGTCGGCGCGACGGGTGAAACGCGGCTGAGCGCAGGTGACGGCGGCATGGCTGAACGGATCGGCCAGCGCCACCTCGGCGGCGCCGCTGGCCACCTTCGCGAAAGCTTACTATTTAGGGTTTACATTGACTGGCGTCCTTGCCCGTCGACAGGAGAGCACGTGGTACCAACTGGCGAACACAACCAGGCGCGCGTGGCCGCGGCGGCATCCGCCGTGCCGTCCGCCCGCGGCACTTCCCGATGGCGCTGCGGCGCCGGACGCGGTCGGCGGATCGCATGAGCACGGTCGCCCCCACACCGGCCGTGCACGTCGATGCTCCCCTGGATGCCGGCCACGCGGTCCTGCCGCCCGAGGCGCCGCTGGCCATGCCGCTGCAGTCGCTGCAGGAAGGCAAACTGCGCAACACGCGCCTGCCCAGCACCCCGGTCGGGATCGGCTGGCGGCGCTTCTACGTGTTCGGCACCACCGCGGCGATGACCGCCTACGCCAGTTGGCTGATCGGCAAGGTCTTGGTGATCGGCGGCGTGAGCGTGCTCGAAGCCTGTCTGATGGTGCTGTTCATCCCGTTGTTCGCCTGGATCGCGCTGTCGTTCGTGAGCGCGCTGGCCGGCTTCTTCACTCTGGTGTTCGGCAAGGGTCGCAAGCTCGGCATCGATCCGGACGCGCCGCTGCCGCAGGTGCGCAACCGCACCGCGCTGCTGATGCCCACCTACAACGAGGATCCGCACCGGCTGATGGCCGGCCTGCAGGCGATCTACGAATCGGTGGCGGCCACCGGCCAGATCGAGCGCTTCGATTTCTTCATCCTCAGCGACACCACGCGCCCGGCCATCGGCGCTGAAGAAGAGAAGGTGTACGCCGAGCTGGTGGAGCGCGTCGGCGGCCAAGGCCGCCTGTTCTACCGGCGCCGTGCCAGCAATGCCGGGCGCAAGGCCGGCAACATCGCCGACTGGGTGCGTCGTTTCGGCGGCGCCTATCCGCAGATGCTGATCCTGGACGCCGACAGCCTGATGACCGGCGACAGCATCGTGCGCCTGGCTGCCGGCATGGAGGCCAACCCCGACGTCGGCCTGATCCAGACCCTGCCGGAAGTGGTCAACGGCAACACCCTGTTCGCGCGCATGCAGCAGTTCGGCGGCCGCGTCTACGGCCCGGTGATCGCCTTCGGCGTGGCCTGGTGGCACGGGGCGGAAAGCAACTACTGGGGCCACAACGCGATGATCCGCACCGAGGCCTTCGCCGCGCAGGCGGGCCTGCCGTCGCTGCCCGGGCGCAAGCCGTTCTGCGGCCACGTGCTCAGCCACGACTTCGTCGAAGCGGCACTGATGCGGCGTGGCGGCTGGGCCATGCACATGGTGCCGTACCTGCAGGGCAGCTACGAGGAAGGCCCCCCGACGCTGACCGACCTGCTGGTGCGCGACCGCCGCTGGTGCCAGGGCAACCTGCAGCACTCCAAGGTGGTGCGCGCGCGCGGCCTGCACTGGGTCAGCCGCATGCACATGCTGATCGGCATCGGCCATTACTTCACCGCACCGATGTGGGGCATGCTGATGCTGATCGGCATCGCCATTCCGCTGCAGAACGGCGGTTTCGACCTGGTCGCCTCGGTGATCTCGCCGTTCTCGCCGGCGCGCTACTGGCACCAGCAGGACTCCACGCGGGTGGCCTGGGTATTCGCGGTGACCATGTTCGTGCTGCTGGCGCCCAAGGTGATGGGCTACTTCGCGATGCTGCTCAAGCCCGGCGAACGCCGCGGCTGCGGCGGCGGGCTGCGCGCCTTCGCCAGCATGCTGCTGGAAACCCTGCTGGCCGCGCTGATGGCGCCGGTGGTGATGTACGTGCAGTCGCGCGGCGTGGCCGAGGTGCTGGCCGGCAAGGACTCGGGCTGGGACGCGCAGCAGCGCGACGATGGCCGCATTTCGTGGTCGGCGCTGTTGCGCAGCTACGGCGGACTGAGTGCGTTCGGCCTGCTGATGGGCGGCATGGCCTATGCCGTGTCGCCGTCGCTGGCGGCATGGATGGCGCCGGTGGTGATCGGCATGGCGCTGGCGGTGCCGGTGGTGGCGATCAGTTCCTCGCGCGCCGCCGGTCTGTGGCTGCGCAAGCTGCGCATCCTCGCCATTCCCGAGGAGTCGCAGCCGCCGGCAGTGCTGCTGCGCGCCGCCGAACTGCGCCGCGAGGCCGCCGCACGCCGGGCCGAGGCCGAGGCGCAGGCCCAGGGCTGAGGCCGGCATACTATCCGGCCTCATTCATCGGGAACCGACATGCTGGAGACAGTGGAACACGAGACCGGCGCCGCGCCGCGCTGGACCGTCCTGTGGCTGCACGGCCTGGGCGCCGACGGCAACGACTTCGCGCCGCTGGTGCCGGAACTGGTGCGGCCGCACTGGCCGGCGCTGCGCTTCGTGTTCCCGCACGCGCCGGTGCGGCCGGTGACGGTCAACAACGGCGTGCGCATGCGCGCCTGGTACGACATCGTCAGCATGGACTTCTCCAACCGCGCCGACAGTGCCGGCGTCGCCGAATCGGTGGCGCAGGTCGAGGAACTGATCGCGCGCGAGGACGCGCGCGGCGTGCCGGCCGAGCGCCTGCTGCTGGCCGGCTTTTCCCAGGGCGGCGCGATCACCCTGGCCGCCGGCCTGCGCCGCGAGCGGCCGCTGGCCGGCCTGATCGGGCTGTCCACCTACCTGCCCGAACTGGAGAGCGTCGCCAACTGGCACGTCCCGGCGGCCCTGCGGCAACCGCTGTTCATGGCCCACGGCCAGGGCGACTCGGTGATCCCGCAGACCTACGCCGAGCGTACCGCGCAGACCCTGCAGGCGCTGGGCATGCCGGTGCAGTGGCGACGCTATCCGATGGCGCACCAGGTCTGCGCCGAGGAAATCGCCGACCTGGGCGACTGGATGGACGCCTGCCTCGCCGGCAGCTGATTGCAGCGGCCGCGTGGCGGCATGGTGCGATGCCGATGGCGGGCGTGCAGAACCAGGGCTAGTATCGGCCGCAGCGCACGCCAGTCGAGTGAGGGAGGTCTGGGTGAAGGTGCTGATCGCCGACGACGAACCCCTGGCGCGCGAACGCCTGCGCACGCTGCTGGCCGCGCATGCCGGCGTGGAAGTGGTGGCCGAAGCCGACAACGGCATGGACGCGCTGCACGCCTGCGCCGCGGCGCAGCCGGACCTGGTGCTGCTGGACATCGCCATGCCCGGTCTCGACGGCCTGGAGGCCGCACGCCACCTGGCCACCTTCGAACCGCGCCCGGCCGTGGTGTTCTGTACCGCCTACGACGCGCATGCGCTGTCCGCGTTCGAGGCGGCGGCGATCGACTACCTGATGAAGCCGGTGCGCGCCGAGCGCCTGGCCGCGGCCCTGCAGCGCGCCCGTACCTTCATGGCCGGACGCGGCAACGGCGACGCCGCGGCGCCGGCCCCGCAGCGCCGCACCCACCTGTGCGCGCGCCTGCGCGGCAGCCTGCGGCTGATCCCGGTCGACGACATCCACTACCTGCAGGCCGAGGAAAAGTACGTGGTCGTGCACCACGCGCGCGGCGAGGACCTGATCGAGGAATCGCTGCGTGCGCTGGAGGAGGAGTTCGCCGAGCGCTTCGTGCGCATCCACCGCAACTGCCTGGTCGCGCGCCACGAACTGGTGGAGCTGCGCCGGCTCGGCGAGAGCCAGGTGCAGGCGGTGCTGCGCCATGGCAAGCAGCCGCTGGAGGTCAGCCGGCGCTGCGTGGCGCAGCTGCGCAAGGAGATCCACCAGCGCTGACGCCGCCCGCGTGCAGCGGCGGACGCCGGCTTTCCGCGATAATGCGCGCATGAAGATCCTGCGCATCGCTACCCGCAAGAGTCCGCTCGCCCTGTGGCAGAGCGAGCATGTCGCCGCCTGCCTGCGCCGCGCGCACCCGCATCTGGACGTGGTGCTGGTGCCGATGAGCACCCGCGGCGACGAAGTCCTGGACCGCTCGCTGGCGGCGATCGGCGGCAAGGGCCTGTTCCTGAAGGAACTGGAGCTGGCGATGCTGCGCGGCGAGGCCGATTGCGCGGTGCATTCGCTCAAGGACGTGCCGATGGAGCTGGATCCGCCGTTCGTGCTGCCGGCGATCCTGCCGCGCGCCGATCCGGCCGATGCGCTGATCTCCAACCTCTACGCCTCGCTGGACGCGCTGCCGCTCGGCGCGCGCGTCGGCACCTCCTCGCTGCGGCGGCAGGCGCAACTGCGCGCGCGGCGCCCGGACCTGGAGCTGCTGGACCTGCGCGGCAACGTCAACACGCGCCTGGCCAAGCTCGACAACGGCGGCTACGACGGCATCGTGCTGGCCTGCGCCGGCCTTCAGCGGTTGGGCCTGGAGGGGCGCATCACCCAGCGCCTGCAGGCGCCGGACTGGCTGCCGGCCCCGGCGCAGGGCGCCATCGCAGTGGAATGCCGCGAGGACGCCAGTGCCGCGCTGGCATTGTTCGCCGCGCTGGACGACGCCCCGACCCGCACCTGCGTGGAGGCCGAGCGGGCGATGAACCGCGCCCTGCACGGCAGCTGCCACGTGCCGGTGGCGGCCTTCGCGCAATGGCGCGGCGAGGACCTGCTGTTGCAGGGCCTGGTCGGCGGCGTCGCCGACGGGCGCCTGGTGCGCGCCGACCTGCAGCGCAGTGCGCAGGATCCGCAGGCACTGGGCCAGGCCGTGGCCGAGGCCCTGCTGGGTGCCGGCGCGCGCGAACTGCTGGATGTCGACCTGCCGGTCTGAGAGCGTGCGCAGTCCGCGCCAGCGACGGTGGGGGTCACCTGTCATGCAGCCGCGACAAGCGAAGCCGAAAGCGGACTGACACCCTCCGTCGTCGGGACTGAAGTCTCTCCCACAGTGCAGATCCCGGCAATGCCGGTTGCGCGCGTGGGGGAGCGGCTGCAGCCGCGATAGGCGTTACCGGGAAAGCCTGTCGCGGCTGACGCCGCTCCTGCAGGTGAGGTGCATTGGTCCCTGCGCGCCAACGCCATTGCGTGCCGTGCTGGCGGGGCGCGGCTGCAGCGGTTCCTGCGAGAAGCGAATCAACGGGTCAGCCCTGCGGCGTCGCGAGGCGACGCGCTGCCGTGCGCCAATCCCGAATCCCCACTCCCCAATCCCGGCTCACTTGAACTTGTAGACCAGATTCATCGTGGTCAAGGTATCGGTCTTCTTCTTGTCGTCGCTGACGTCGCTGTTGTAGCGCGCCTGCCAGCCGGCCTTCAGCGCCAGGCGCTCGTTCATGCTCACCGAGATGCCCAGGTCGTTCTGCGCGAAGGTGTTGTACGCGCCGGATTCGACCAGCAGGGTGTTGCCCAGTTCGGTGTTGCTGGTCAGGCCGTACTTGAAGTCGACCAGGCCGCGGCCGATCAGGCCGGTTTCGGTGCGGTCCTCGACCACGTCGTGGGCGCGGCGCACGCCGGGACCGATCTGTACGTCGATGCTGCGGCGGTCGCCGTCCATGATCCGGGTGCCGTAGCCGATGCCGATCGTGGCCAGGCGGTCGTAGGTGGCGAAGTCGTCGCGCTCGTAGCGCAGCGAGGCGGTCAGCTGGCGGTGCTCGCCGAGCTGCAGCGCGCTGCCGGCGCTGCCGGTGTAGCGGTTGGAGGTGGTCTGGCGCTTGCGCGAGGTGGTGCCGTCCGGATTGGTGTCGGTGTACTCGGCGCTGGCGTGCAGGGCGAGCAGGTCCAGGCTGTGGATCCAGTCGCCGTCCACGTACTGGCCCTTGAGCCGGCCGTTGAGGCTTTCGTTGGTGCTGTTGCCGTGCGAGGAGGCGAAGCCCAGTTCGCCCGATCCGCTCCACGGCGAACTGGCCGGGTCCGTGGCCGTCGGTGAGGTGGCGACGTCGGCGGCCCAGGCCGGGGACGTGCTCAGCAGCAACAAAGCGATGGCGGATACGAGGGTGGCACGGCGGGACATGGCTTCTCCGGGGATGAGGACGCAGCCTTCGGCTAACGAAATGGAAACGATTTCATCATACCGGATCCACATGACACCCTGGCCGGCCCCGGACGCCGGCTTCATCGACGGTTCGGGCGCGCAGCCGGCTGCCGCGCCAGGCAGGCGTTTTCCGCCGTCGACTCAGACATAATCGGGGCCATGGACCGCTACGAACGCATCAACGCACTGCACCGCCTGCTCAAGTCCGCACGCTACCCGGTGACGGTGGCGCGGCTGCAGGACGAACTGGGTTGCTCCCGCGCCACCGTCTACCGCGATCTGGCCTTCCTGCGCGATGCGCTGATGGCGCCGGTGGAGGGCGACGGCGAGGCCGGCTTCCGCTACGAGTCCGGGGAGAGCGACCGTTTCGAGTTGCCCGGGCTGTGGCTGAGTTCGGAGGAGCTGCACGCGCTGCTGGCCTCGCAGCAACTGCTGGCGCGCACCGGCGGCGGGGTGCTGTCCTCGGTGCTGGCGCCGCTGCAGCAGCGCATCGAAAGCCTGCTCGCCGCCCAGGCCGGGGCGACCCATTGGCCGGTGGAGCGGGTGCGGGTGATCCCGCACCGCGGCCGCAAGCTCGACGAAGCCAGTTTCCGCACCGTCGCCTCGGCGGTGCTGGAGCGCAAGCGCCTGTCCTTCGACTACCGCGCCCGCTCCACCGACGAATCGACCAAGCGCACGGTGTCGCCGCAGCGCATCACCCACTATCGCGACAACTGGTACCTGGACGCCTGGGACCATGGCCGCGACGCGGTGCGCAGCTTCGCGGTGGACCGCATCAACCACGCGCGCCTGCTCGACCAGCCGGCGCAGGACGTGGCCGACGCCGAACTGGATTCGCAGCTGGCGGCCAGCTACGGCATCTTCTCCGGCGCGCCCAAGGGCTGGGCCACCATCGTGTTCAGCCCCAAGGCCGCGCGCTGGGTCGCCGACGAGCACTGGCATTCCAAGCAGCAGGGCCGGTTCCTGGCCGATGGCCGCTACGAACTGAAGGTGCCCTACAGCGTCTCGCGCGAACTGCTGATGGACGTGCTGCACTACGGCTCCGATGCGGAGATCGTCGAGCCGCGCTCGCTGCGCGAGCAGGCCAAGGCGCTGCTGTCGCTGGCGTTGAGCAACTACAGCGACGACTGAGGCGTCGCCGCGCGCGCTGCGATAGCCCGCGTGGGAGCGGCTCCAGCCGCGACCGCGGCTTTACCGCCAATGCGTGTCGCCGCCTGGAGGTCGACGCCTACGCCGCATCCAGCGGCGCGCCGCCGCCGAGGATCACGCCGATGTTGCGCTCGATCCAGTCCACCAGCGCGTGCACATGCGCCGCGGCTTCCTCGCCGAGCGGGGTCAGGTCGTACTCCACGTGCGGAGGCACCACCGGATAGGCGGTGCGCTGCACCAGGCCGTCCGCTTCCAGCGCCTGCAGGGTCTGCGACAGCATCTTCTCGCTGACCCCTTCCAGGCTGCGGCGCAGATCGCCGAAGCGATGGGTGCCCTTGCGTAGCGCCACCAGCACCAGCACGCCCCAGCGGCTGGTGACGTGGCTGAGCACGGCCCGGGACGGGCAGTTCTGCGCAAACACCTGGCCGCGCAGCTGGGTCGCGTTCGCGCAGCCGCGCGGTGCTTCGTCGAGAGGTTCGGAGAGGACGCTGGCCAAGCGGTGCACCTGTCTGTGGGGGAGGGCGCCCCGATCATACGGGCCGCGCCGGGTGCTTCGCTGAGCGAAGGATGATCGTGGTGCCGGTGCAGACCATGCCCGGTGCGGCGGCGTGGCGGCGTTGGATGGTCGCAGTAAGGGGCCTGATGTGGCCCGAACGGCATACGGGCGCGCGGCGCGCGCCGGCCCAGCGCAATGCGGATCGGGCCGTCCGCGTCGCAGCCGGCTGCGACGGGAATTGCTTCAGGGCTTGTTCGGCACTTCGAAGCCGAGCTTGCCGACCTGGTCGCGGCGCTGCGCCACGCGCTTGAGCTTGTCGATGTTGACCCCGTACTGGTGGTCCAGCTTGTCGACCAGTTCGCGGTACTGCTTGTGGCTCATGTTCGGCGAGCGCGCGAACACCCAGGCCAGGTCGCGGCCCGGATAGTCGATCAGCGCCCAGGAATAGTCCGGCGCCACTTCCAGGATGCGGTACTTGGTGGGCACCATTCTGAAGAACCAGGTGGTCCAGCGGCGGTTGCCGGTGCCTTCCTTGACCGTGGCGCGCGAGTTGAGCTCCTTGACCGGCTCGTCGAAGCCGTTGCGGTACTCGTAGCGCACCGCGATCTTGCCGTCTTCCTTGAGGGTGTACTCGTCGCTGCTGGCGACGTGGCCGCGCTCGGCGAAGTACGGGATGTGGGCGATCACGTACCAGCGGCCCATGAAGCGCTGCAGGTCGATCGGCGGCTGCGCGGGTTCCTGCTCCGGGTCCGGCGCCTTGGCGCGGGCCGTCGGCAACGGGACGGCCATGCCCAGCAGCAGCACGGAAGCGAACAGGGAGAGCAGGCGCATAGGAGATTCCGGGGCGAAGGGCGAACGCCGGTGAAGTATGCGCGTGCGCCATGTCAATGGTGCGTCGCAGCCCCTGAGATGTCGCGGCGGCAACCTGCGCGCCTCGACTTCCAGGAGCTGCCGTCATGCCGATCGTTCCGTCCTCCCCGCGCACCCACGTCCCGCACCCGGGCCTGCGCCGCCTGCTGCGCCAGGCGATCCTGGCCGGGCTGGCCCTGGTCCTGGTATGGCCGGCCGCGCGTGGCCACAGCGAGTGGCTGGGCTGGCGGCCGCTGTGGTTGCTGGGCATGCCGCTGAGCGCCTGGTGGGCCTTGCACCGCTTCCCGCTGCCGCCGTTGCGGCGCCTGTGGGGACAGTGGCGGGCACGCCCGCGGGCGCAGGCGCGGCGGCGCCGA
>NZ_AQOK01000564.1:0-7139 GCF_000364645.1 Xanthomonas sp. SHU 308
CAGGGCCGCCACGCCGAGGCCGACGCGGTGCTGCAGCGGCTGGAAGCGCGCTGTACCGCCGACCTGGGGCGGCCCTTGCCCGCGCCCGAGCCGGCCTCGGCGCCGGCCGCGCCGACGCCGCAACTGTCCGCGCTGTGGCAGCCCCCGTACCGGCGCCGCATGGCGATGCTGGTGAGCTTCCACATCTTCCAGGCGATCGGCTTCTTCGGTTTCGGCAACTGGTTGCCGGCGCTGCTGGCGCGCCAGGGCGCCGACAGCGTGCACGGCCTCGGCTACGCCTTCGCCATCTCGTTGGCGTATCCACTGGCGCCGCTGCTGCTGATCGGCGTGGCGCAGCGCTGGGAGAACAAGTGGCAGGTCGTCGTGTCGGCGCTGGGCGCGATGCTGTTCGGCCTGCTGTTCGCCTGGCAGAGCCAGCCGCTGCTGCTGATCGCCTGCGGCGCGGCGGTCACCTTCTGCAATGCCTGGATGAGCTTCGCCTACCACGGCTACCAGGCCGAACTGTTTCCCACCGCGCTGCGCGCCCGCGCGGTCGGCTTCTGCTACTCCTTCAGCCGCCTGTCCACGGCCGCCAGCAGCCTGCTGATCGGCATGCTGCTGGAGCGCACCGGCCACCGCGGCGTGCTCGCCTGCATCGCCGCCAGCCTGCTGATGGCCGCCGCGGTGGTGGGCCGGTTCGGGCCGCGTACCCACCAGCGCGCGCTGGAGCGGATCTAGGCGTGTGGGATATGTTGAGACGCGCGCGAAGTGGCCTGGCGCACATCGAGGCGTGCATCGCGTCCAGACTGGCCCTTTACCTACCGCGGAGGACGCCATGCAACCGTTCAACGGCGCCAAGCTGGCGCTGCTGTGCGACGACGCGCTGCTGGTGTACCAGCGCGATGTGAAGCCGGAGATTCCCTGGCCGGGACTCTGGGACCTGCCTGGCGGCGGCCGCGAGGACGACGAGAGCCCCGAGCGCTGCGCTCTGCGCGAACTGCAGGAGGAGTTCGGCCTAGTGCTGGAGGAAGATAGGCTGACCTGGGGCCGCTGCTATCCGTCCCTGCAGCCCGGGTGCCTGCCGAGCTGGTTGTTCGTTGGCCGCCTGAGGTGTGCCGAGATCGCCAGCATCCGCTTCGGCGATGAAGGCCGGGGGTGGCTGCTGATGCCTGTGGCCGAATTTCTCGCCCATCCCCAGGCCGTGCCCCATCTGCAGGAGCGCCTGCGCGACTACCTGGCTCAGTGCGTGCAGGGGTAGCTGGTCTGGCCGGCCAGTCGTTGCCTGCGATACGAGAAGCGGGTTTACAGCGTGCGTCGCGGGGCATGCAACCGCCGCGATGACGGCTGCCTCTGCAGCGCCGATCCTGCCACCTTGGGCCATGGCCAGTTCGGTGGACCGGCGCGATGTCGCCGGGGCCAGGGCGCCACGCTTGGCCTGGCGGTGGACCGGCCGTCCTGTCTGGACCGCGCCCGGCGCCGCGTGGGCCAGACGCAGGCGCGGTGTGCGGCAGGGGCCTGCCTCAATCCCGATCACGCGTTCCGGCCGCGCGATTCCTTAACGTCCCGCACCGGTCATCGTCCCTCGACACCACGCCCGGGTGGCCCGGTGCATGCTGTCGCCTCCCTCGCCACGAGCTTCGGCCATGACCACGCTACTGCCCGTCCCCGTGATGGATGCCGCCGACCACCGCGACCTGGCCCAGGCGCGCGCCCTGCTGGAACACCCAGGCCTGGCGGCGAAGATCGCCAATGCGGTGGGCGCGCCGATCGAGGCGCTGATCAACAAGCGTCTGCCGAAACTGCTGTCCTCGCGCATCGATGCGGTCAGCCAGCGTGCGCTGCGGGTGGCGTTGCGCTCGGCGCTGCTGACCCTGCGTGGGCAGGCGCCGGAACGCGCACGGCCGCGCCTGCATGGCGCCGCGGTGGCGGCCACCGGTGCGGCCGGCGGCTTCTTCGGCCTGCCCGGGCTGGTGGTGGAACTGCCGCTGACCACCACGCTGATGCTGCGTTCGATCGCCGACATCGCCCGCGCCGAGGGCGAGCGCCTGGACGACCCGGCGACCGCCCTCGCGTGTCTGGAGGTGCTGGCGCACGGCGGCCGCAGCCACCGCGACGACGGCAGCGAATCGGGCTACTTCGCGGTGCGCGCGGCGATGGCGCAGCAGCTCAGCGCCGCGGCGCAGTACATCGCCGCGCACGGCCTGGGCAGCAAGGGTGCGCCGGTGCTGGTGTCGCTGCTGTCGCGCATCGCCGCCAAGTTCTCGGTCACGGTCAGCGAGAAGCTGGCGGCGCAGGCGGTGCCGCTGGTCGGCGCGGCCAGCGGCGCGCTGCTCAACACGGTGTTCATCTCGCACTTCCAGGCGATGGCGCGCGGCCACTTCATCGTGCGCCGGCTGGAGCGCCGCTACGGCGAGGCGGCGGTACGCCAGGCCTACGAGGCGTTGCCGGCCGGGCGATGAGCCATGGCGGTCGCCGCGTTGCGCTGGCTGTGGGCAGCGCGCGCTGGCACAGTGGTGGCCGCCGCCACGCTTCTCCCGATCTTTCCTTGCCGCAGGTGCACGCCATGAAAACCCGCCACCGTTCCGACAGCGACGACGACCAGCCACGGCTGGCGGTGCTGATCGATGCCGACAACGCGCAGCCGTCGGTGATCGAAGGCCTGCTCGCCGAAGTCGCCAAGTACGGCCTGGCCAGCGTCAAGCGCATCTATGGCGATTTCACCAGCACGCGCATGACCCAGTGGAAGCAGGCGCTGCTGAAGCACTCGATCAGCCCGGTGCAGCAGTTCGCCTACACCAGCGGCAAGAACGCCACCGACAGCTCGCTGATCATCGATGCGATGGACCTGCTCTACACCGGCCGCTTCGACGGCTTCTGCCTGGTCTCCAGCGACAGCGACTTCACCCGCCTGGCACAGCGCCTGCGCGAGGAAGGACCGACCGTGTACGGCTTCGGCGAGCGCAAGACCCCGGATGCGTTCGTGCAGGCCTGCGACAAGTTCATCTACACCGAAGTGCTGCGCAGCGAGGCCAGCGCCGCCGAACCGGCCAAGCCTGCCGCTGCGGCCGCCAAGCCGGCGGCCAAGGGCCGCAAGAAGCCGGCCGCGACGCCGGCCAAGCCCGAGCCCGTTCCCGCCGCGACCGAGACCAAGCAGGCGCCGCTGACCCTGCTGCGCCAGGCCATCGAGGAAGCCTCCGACGATCAGGGCTGGGCCGGGCTGGGCAGCGTCGGCAGCTATCTGAACAAGGTGCGCCCGGATTTCGATCCGCGCCTGTACGGGCACAAGAAGCTCAGCGACCTGCTGCGCCGGTTGTCGTCGCACTTCGAACTGGAAGAGCGCGGCAACGAGGGCGGCGGCAAGCGCATCTTCGTGCGCTCGCGCGGATGAGCCGTCAGCTGCTGCCATTCGCACTGGTGCGCGCCGTCGCGGCGCGCAATGGCACACACAGGTGCACGACACGATGAGCGATCGACCCTACGCCCCGTCCTGCGACCGCAATCGCGATCCGATCCTGCAGGTGCTGCAGCGGCAGTTCGCCGGTCGTCGCCAGGTGCTGGAGATCGGTAGCGGCACCGGCCAGCACGCGGTGCATTTCGCCGCGGCGCTGCCGCAGCTGACCTGGCAATGCAGCGAGCGCGCCGAGCACCTGCCCGGCATCGCGCAGTGGCTGGAGGCGGCGGCGCTGCCGAACACGCCGCCGGCGCTGGCGCTGGACGTGCGCGAGGGGCCGTGGCCGCGCACCGGCTACGATGCGGTGTTCACCTCCAATACCTTGCACATCATGGGCTGGGACGCGGTGCAGGCGTTCTTCGCCGGCGTCGGCCAACTGCTGGCAAACAGCGCCGACGGCATGCTGGTGGTCTACGGCCCCTTCAACTACGGCGGCGCCTTCACCAGCGACAGCAATCGCGACTTCGATGCGTGGCTGAAGGCGCGCGACCCGGCCAGCGGCATCCGCGATGCCGAGGCGGTGGACGCGCTGGCGCAGGCGCAGGGCCTGACGTTGCAGGAAGACGTGGCGATGCCGGCCAACAACCGCTGCCTGGTCTGGCGGCGCGGCTGAGGCAGGAGTGCCACCCGGCGATGCCTTGGCGTCGTGCGGGTGCGCGATCGCGCGGGCGGATACGCCGTGGGCGCCCAATCTGACTGCGTCAGCCATGTCGTGACTGTGCATGCGTCAGCGACGCGGAGTGCGCGCTCGTACCGAATACGCCGACGTGCTTGATGCAGTACTGTCTTGGCCGGTTCCATGCCTGCGCTGCATGGCGGGCGACGCAGTAGGCGTTGTGTCCAGGTGACGAAGCCGCACTCTCTCCCTCATCACGGGTTCACCGCCGTGCCACGGCGGATTCACCGCGCGCTTGCGACTGTGCGCCGACACCCGCCGCCGCCGAACGGGCCTGCAGCCGGTGCTTTCTTCCTTCGCCACGGAGCGTTCCCATGGACAACAACGACAAAGCCCGCGATCTCAATCGCGATCCGATTTCCGGCACCCCGGGTTCGCATCCGGTCGGGGTCGGCATTGGCGGTACCGCCGGCGGCGTGGCCGCGGGCGCGCTGGCCGGCACCGTGTTCGGGCCGCTCGGCACCTTGATCGGCGCGGCGGTCGGGGTGGTGGCCGGTGCGGCGGCAGGCAAGGGCGTGGCCGAGCGCATCGACCCCACCGGCGAGGATGCGTACTGGCGCGAGGAGTATCGCAACCGCGACTACGCCAAGGCCGATTACGACTACGACCGCGACTACGCCGCGGCCTATGGCCTGGGCCTGCAGGCGCGCGAGCAGTATCCCTCGCGCACCTGGGACGAACACGAGCGCGAGCTGTCGCACGACTGGGGCACGCGCCGTGGCGACTCGCGCCTGGAGTGGGACGAGGCGCGGCTGGCCGCTCGCGATTCCTGGGAGCGCGCCGACGCCACCTACCGCACCTACGAGGACAGCGACCGCTACTACGCCGATCGCTTCGACACCGTGGACTACCGCGAGACCGACAGCAGCTACGACGACTACCGCCCGGCCTACCGCTACGGCGTGCAGGCGCGCAGCCGCTACCGCGACCGCGTCTGGGACGACCGCCTGGACACGGACCTGGAAAGCGGCTGGGAGCGCGCCAAGGATCGCTCGCGGCTGAGCTGGGCACAGGCCAAGGCGGCGGTGCGCGAGGCCTTCGATTCCGATCGCTACGATCGCCCCGGCCGCGGCAACCCGCCTGATCCGCGGGTTTGATTCGACGTTCGTTGCGTTGAGTGGCACTCGGTCGAGTTGCCACCGGGCACTCGACCGAATCGCATCCTGATACGACACAGCGGCCGCTGCATAGGGCTGCTGTGTCGTATGCGGAGTCTACGGAAGCAACCATGTGGGAGGGACTTCAGTCCCGACGCGCAGACCCTTCCGTATCGACATCAACGCGATCGACCCGGATGCAGCTGCATGGCAGTGGCGCGCGGGATGCCGCTGGGAATAGGCTGCATCGCCACAGGGTGACATGGCAGCTCGCGGCTGAAGCCGCGCCTGCAGCTTGGCCCCTAAGGCCCGTCCGACGACGGCGAACGAGCTGGAGATTGTTGAACCGTCGGTTGCAACGAATCGTCCACCTGCGCCTCTTCCTCTGCCCGCGCCTCTGCCTCGGCCTGTGCCTCCGCCTCCGCATCTTCCTTCATCGCAGCATCCCACCATGCCGGCGCCGCCAGCGGTTCTTCTCCATAGCCGTTCATGCAACCTGTTCGTTGCTGCTCCAGGCGCTTGTAGTCCAGGGTGAGACGCTGCACGTCCTGTTGCTCAGGCCACTCGGTGTAGGCGAAGTAGCCCTCGTACTGGTTGCCATTGATGCAGGCGATATACGAATCCGCCCGCAGCCCGGCTGCCTGAAAGACCAACACCCGCGCTTCGCCGTTGCGATCCAGGCGGCCATGGAAGACCGTCCATTTGCCCGACGCGCAACTCGCGCCGGAGATCCCCATGTAGCTCAGACACGGAATCGACCACACGTCCTGCTGGACGCGGATGCTCGCGCCCGAGAGTGGCCGATCGGGTCCCGCCACGACACGGATCGTGATGAACCGCGGCATGATCCAGGGGCCGGCTTGCTCCGCCAGCAGGTAGAACAGCAGGATGGCGCCCACCAGCGCCACGCATGCGAGTTTGACCAAACGCTTCACGCGATGTTCCTTCGAGGGTGATGCGGCCGTGGATCGCTGGCGATCCACGCAACGTGCGGATGATGCCCAAGGCTGGGCGCCCTGGGCGATGCTGCCGTCCTGCGTGCGGCTGGAGTCGGGTCGCGGCTGCAGCCGCTCCTGCAGCAAAGGCACGGACGCCATGGAACGCGGCAGAGCGGCAGGCGCAGCGCCAGCCGCGCCGCGTTCGGTCAGACGCCCTCGATGCTGCCATTGCGCCGCCGCTGCACGGCGGCGGGCGTTCGTCTCCCGCTCAGGCCGCCTGCACGATATGCAGCGCCTTCGGGTTGCGCCAGGTCGCCAGCAGCCGCGCTTCCTGTTGCTTGGCCTCGTGCAGGTGAGCTTCCTTGACGTGGCCGTAGCCGCGGATGTGTTCCGGGATGCTGGCGATCTGCACCGCCAGCGCCAGGTTGTCCGCCTGCAGCCGCTGCAGCAGTTCGTCCACGGTAGCGAGGTAGTCGGCGATCAGTTGCCGTTCGCCGCGCCGCTCGGCGCTGTAGCCGAACACGTCGAAGGTGCCACCGCGCAACCGGCGCAACTTGGCCAGCCACTTGAACGCGGTGAACATCCACGGGCCGTATTCGCGCTTGCGCAGCCGGCCTTGCGCGTCCTTCTTCGCCAGCAGCGGCGGCGCCAGGTGGAAGCGCACGCGGTAGTCGCCTTCGAACTGCGCCTGTAGCTGCTGCGCGAACGCGCCGCTGGTGTACAGCCGTGCCACTTCGTACTCGTCCTTGTAGGCCATCAGCTTGAATGCGTAGCGCGCCACCGCTTCGGTCAGCGCGGTCGAGGCCGGGGCCACGCGCTGCTCGGCAGCGCGCACGCACTCCACCAGCGCGGTGTAGCGTGCGGCGTAGGCGGCGTCCTGGTAATCGACCAGGAAGGCGTGGCGGCGCGCGACCAGCTCGGGCAGCGAGCGCGACAGGCGGCTGTCGTCCAGCGGCGCGTGCCCGGCCTCGCCGCTGTCGGCGGCGGCCGGCAGCTCG
>NZ_AQOK01000565.1:0-1104 GCF_000364645.1 Xanthomonas sp. SHU 308
GGCGCGCAGATGCTGCCGCTGCTGTTCGAGGAGGACGAGGCGGTGGCGGTCGCGGTGGCGCTGCGCGCGGCCTGCGCCAGCATGGCCGGCCTGGAGGACACCGCGGTGCGGGTGCTGGCCAAGCTCGAACCGCTGCTGCCGACACGTGTGCGCCAGCGCGCCGAGGCCTTGCAGGGGGCGACCCTGGCGCTGGGCCAGGATCCGCTGCGGCCGGATACGCGGGTGTTGATCGGGGTCGCCAGCGCTTGCCGCGACCGGCGCCTGCTCGGCTTCGCCTACCGCGACCATTCCGGGCGCGCCAGCGAGCGGCTGGTCGAACCCTTGCGCCTGGTCAACGCCGGCCGCCGCTGGTACCTGCTGGCCTGGGACCGCGATCGTGCCGAATGGCGCACCTTCCGCGCCGAACGCATCGTGCCGCCCTTGCAGCTCGGCGCGGCGGTGGCGTTGCGCCTGCCGCCGCAGGAACCGGCGGCCATGGTCGACGCGGCGATCCGCTACAGCCCGCAGGCGATGGGTTTCGCCCTCAGTGTGCGGCTGCGTGGCAGCGCCGCCGAGCTGGGGGCGCGCATTCCACTGTGGTGCGGCACCCTGCAGGACGAGGCCGACGGCCACTGCCGGCTGTCGCTGCTGGCCGACGCGGTGCCGTGGCTGGCGGCGCAATTGCTGACCATCGGCGTGCCGTTCGCCGAGCTTGAGGCCACGCCCGAGGTGCGGACGGCGCTGCGCGGGGTGCTGAACGCGTTGCTGGAGCAGGTGCCGGAGCCGGCACCGGTAGAGTAGGTGATACGGACGGGGAGAGCGCACTGGCCGCCCGGCGCTGCTCCGGCCCCGGGCGGTGCGGACTTGGCAAGCGGCGGGGAAGTTGGGACACTCGCCGCCATGAAGGGGATGCTGTGGCTCCTGGGGCTGGGACTCGCCACGTTGACGGCTGCGCCGGCCAGCGCCGGCACCCTGTACAAGTGCACCGGCAACGATGGCGTGCCCAGCTACGGCAGCAAGCGCGTGTCCGGCGCCAGTTGCAGCGTGATCGGCCGCTACACCCCCGACCGCCGCGCCGCGCGGACCGCCCCGGCGCCGGCGCCGGCCAAGGCGAGCGCCGAGCGG
>NZ_AQOK01000566.1:0-2633 GCF_000364645.1 Xanthomonas sp. SHU 308
TGTCGCGCGGGCCGTCGCGGCTGGGCGCGGTCGGGCCGACCAGCGCCTCGGTGTAGGCGCCGACCAGGCACGCCGCGGCCGCCTCCAGGTCCTGCGCGGGGAACTCGCCCGCGGCCACGCCCTCGGCCAGGATGCCCTTGAACACGTCGCCGAGCAGGCGCCGGCAGCGGATGCGCTCGGCGTCCACCTCCGGCTCCACCGGCTCGGCGATGAAGGCATAGGCCAGCCCGGGGCCGGCCAGGGCGCGGCGCACGAACGAGGCGATGGCGTCGCGCAGGCGCTGCGCGGCCGGGGCCGGTGCGGCGGCGATGGCGCGCAGGATGGTCAGCTCGTGCTCCACGGCGGCGGTCAGCACCTCCACGAACAGTTCGGCCTTGGACGGGAAATGCCGGTAGATCAGCCCGGTGGAGACCCCGGCCTCGGCCGCCACGGCAGTGACCGGGGCACCACGGAAGCCGTCGGCGGCGATCAGCCGGCGCGCCGCCAGCAGGATCCGCTGGCGGTTGCCGGCGAGGCGTTCTTCCATCAGGGCGGAGCGTTTGTAGGCCATGGCGTGATTCTAAGTTCAATTAATGAATTTCTGTTCACTTCTTTGCCGTTCCCGGCTACGCTGGGCGCTCTTGCCCGGCGCGGGTCCGATTCTAGGCGCCGCCGGCCACCCGCCATTCCCGGAGTTGCCGCCATGCTGATGCCGTCGTTGAATTTCGAGTTGGGCGAGGAGGTCGACCTGCTGCGCGACAGCGTCGCCGCCTTCGCCGCGCGCGAGATCGCGCCGCTGGCCGAGCAGGCCGACCGCGACAACGCCTTCCCCGCACCGCTGTGGCGCAAGCTCGGCGAACAGGGGCTGCTCGGCCTCACCGTCGAGGAGGAGTACGGCGGCAGCGCGATGGGCTACCTGGCGCACGTGGTGGCGATGGAGGAGATCTCCCGCGCCTGCGGCGCGATCGGCCTGTCCTACGGCGCGCATTCGAACCTGTGCGTGAACCAGTTGCGCAAGAACGCCAGCCCGGCGCAGAAGGCGCGCTACCTGCCGAAGCTGTGCAGCGGCGAGCACGTCGGCGCGCTGGCGATGAGCGAGCCCGGCGCCGGCTCGGACGTGGTGTCGATGAAGCTGCGCGCCGAGGCGCGCGGCGACCGCTACGTGCTCAACGGCAACAAGATGTGGATCACCAACGGCCCGGACGCCGACGTGCTAGTGGTCTACGCCAAGACCGACCCCAGCGGCGGCGCGCGCGGCATCACCGCGTTCGTGGTCGAGAAGGGCATGCCCGGCTTCAGCACCGCGCAGAAGCTGGACAAGCTCGGCATGCGCGGCTCCAACACCTGCGAACTGGTGTTCCAGGACTGCGAAGTGCCGGCGGAGAACGTGCTGGGCGAGGTCGGCGGCGGCGTGCGCGTGCTGATGTCCGGCCTGGATTACGAGCGCGTGGTGCTGTCCGGCGGGCCGCTGGGGCTGATGGCCGCGGCGCTGGACGTGGTGCTGCCCTACGTGCACGAGCGCCGCCAGTTCGGCGAACCGATCGGCAGCTTCCAGCTGATGCAGGGCAAGCTAGCCGACATGTACGTGGGCCTCAACGCCTGCCGCGCCTACGTGTACGCGGTGGCGCGCGCCTGCGACGCCGGCCGCACCACCCGCCAGGACGCCGCCGGCGCGATCCTCTACGCCGCCGAGAAGGCGACCTGGCTGACCGGCCAAGCGATCCAGGTGTTGGGCGGCAACGGCTACATCAACGACTATCCGACCGGGCGCCTGTGGCGCGACGCCAAGCTCTACGAGATCGGCGCCGGCACCTCGGAGATCCGTCGCATGCTGATCGGCCGCGAGTTGTTCGAGCGGACCAAGTGATGCCGCGCAGGATGCGCATCGGCCGTAAGGCCGTTCCGACGTCAGCGCGTCGGGGCTGATCCCGCAAAAGGGGACAAGAGCCCCTCCCACATCGGCCGCCTGCCCTTTCCTTCTTTCCACGGTTCTGCCATGAGCGCGATCCAGACCCAGTTGCAACCCGGCAGCGACGCCTTCGCCGCCAATGCCGCCGCGCTGCGCGCGGTGGTCGACGACCTGCAAGCGACCCAGGCGCGCATCGCCCTGGGCGGCAGCGAAGCCGCCCGCGCCAAGCACCAGGCCCGCGGCAAGCTGCTGGTACGCGAACGCATCGCCGCCCTGCTCGACCCGGGCAGCGCGTTCCTGGAGATCGCGCCGCTGGCCGCGCTGGGCCTGTACGACGACGAGGTGCCGTGCGCCGGCGTGGTTGCCGGCATCGGCCGCGTCTCCGGCGTGGAATGCGTGATCGTCGCCAATGACGCCACGGTCAAGGGCGGCACCTACTACCCGATCACGGTGAAGAAGCACCTGCGCGCGCAGGAGATCGCCCAGCAGAACCGCCTGCCGTGCATCTACCTGGTCGATTCCGGCGGCGCGTTCCTGCCGCTGCAGGACGAGGTGTTTCCCGACCGCGACCACTTCGGCCGGATCTTCTACAACCAGGCCAACCTGTCGGCGCAGGGCATCGCCCAGATCGCCTGCGTGATGGGCTCGTGCACCGCCGGCGGCGCCTACGTGCCGGCGATGAGCGACGAGACGGTGATCGTGCGCGAACAGGGCACCATCTTCCTCGGCGGCCCGCCGCTGGTGA
>NZ_AQOK01000567.1:0-1316 GCF_000364645.1 Xanthomonas sp. SHU 308
GCGCCGAGGACCTCGGCGGCGCCGACGTGCACACGCGCATCTCCGGCGTGGCCGACCACTTCGCCGACAACGACCTGCAGGCGCTGGCGCGGGTCCGCGCGATCGTCGCCCAGCTCAACTGGCGCAAGCCGGCCCCCGCCCTGGCGCTGCGCACGCCGGAGCCGCCGCTGTATCCGGCCGAAGAACTGTACGGGGTGATCCCGGCCGACCCGCGCAAGCCGTTCGACGTGCGCGAGGTGATCGCGCGGGTGGTGGACGGCTCGCGCCTGGACGAATTCAAGGCGCGCTACGGCACCACCTTGGTCACTGGCTTCGCGCACATCCACGGCTATCCGGTGGGCATCGTCGCCAACAACGGCATCCTGTTCTCCGAGTCGGCGCTGAAGGGCGCGCACTTCATCGAGCTGTGCGCGCAGCGCGGCATCCCACTGGTGTTCCTGCAGAACATCACCGGCTTCATGGTCGGCCGCAAGTACGAGCACGGCGGCATCGCCAAGGACGGCGCCAAGCTGGTGATGGCGGTGGCCTGCGCCAAGGTGCCCAAGTTCACGGTGGTGATCGGCGGTTCGTTCGGCGCCGGCAACTACGGCATGTGCGGCCGCGCGTACTCGCCGAACTTCCTGTGGATGTGGCCGAACGCGCGCATCGGGGTGATGGGCGGCGAGCAGGCGGCGAGCGTGCTGGCGACGGTGCGTCGCGACGGCATCGCGGCCAAGGGCGGGCAGTGGTCGGACGCCGAGGAGACGGCGTTCAAGGCGCCGATCCGCGAGCAGTTCGAACGCCAGGGCCATCCGTACTACGCCAGTGCGCGGTTGTGGGACGACGGGGTGATCGATCCGGCGCAGACACGGCGGGTATTGGGGTTGGGCTTGTCGGCGGCGTTGAACGCGCCGGCGGAGCCGAGCCGGTTCGGGGTGTTCCGGATGTGAGTGGGCGCATGCGCTCCCGGTGGCAGGCGCGTTCGCGCGGGGATCGGCGGTGGTCACGCAGGTGGTCGCTGGCGATGCCGGCGGCAGTGTGTCCGGCGGTGGACGCCACGACCGGCTCCGCGGACGCGCTCGCTGCGACGGCCTCCGCTTTTGCTGCTGCTTTTGCTCCCGCTTTTGCTTTTGCTCCTGCATTTGCTCTTGCTCTGCCTTTGACTTACCGGGTCCCCTCGGCGCGGCAGCCGCGGCGGGGAAAAACCCGAAGGGCGGCGCACATGGATGTGCGCCGTTCGCGGCAGGGGCAGGATGCCCCTTCCGCGAATCCCCGACGTGGCTGCGGACCCGGAGCGCGCAGCGCGGAGGGCGCGCTGCGGGGTGTGCTTTCTTTTG